>JAHWJQ010000256.1 GCA_019348305.1 Actinomycetota bacterium | reverse complement strand
CATTCGAGCTCCTCTCAAACGGTGGTGAACGGGTGGCAGCCAGCCGCGGCACGGCCGGTCTCCGCTTCGGCGGGGGCCTCAGCGGCGCCGGCGCAGGGCCTTCCAGGCGGCAGCGGCCTCGGGGACCACCTGGGGCACGGTGGCCAGGCTGGCGCCGGCGGCGGCCAGGCACCACGAGCAGAACCGTCGGTGCTTGGTGCCCTGCTCGAGGGTCAGGTAGATGCCGTAGGCGGCGTGCCAGTGGTCGCGGCCCACGGCCGGCGGGGTGAGCGACTCCCCCGACGCGAGCTCCGACCGGCGCTCCTGGCGGCTGGTGACGATGCCGGCCACCCCCAGGGCGACCACCAGCCCCATCACCGCATACCACAACCAGGGCTTGGCCCCGCGGGCGGTGCGACCACCACCGGTGCTGGCGGCGCGAGAGACCTTTTTGCTCGAAGATGCTCGGCCCATAGCGGGTCGACCCTAGTGGACCCCACCTCGCAACGAACGTCGAGGACCGGCGCTCAGCCGGTGCAGCCAGGCCAGCGGCGTGCGCACCACCAGGCCCACGGCCATGAGCGGCAGCAGCAGGCGCTCGCGGCCGTGGGTGGTGCGCGACGCGAACCGAAAGAGGGCGCGGTGGTGCTCGGCGATCATCCGGTAGGGGTGGCGGTCCGTGGACACTCCCTGGACGTGGACGACCCTCGCCGCGGGCTCGTAGGTCACCTTCCAGCCCGCCCGCCCGGCCCGCCAGCAGAGATCGACGTCCTCGGCGTACATGAAGTACGCCTCGTCGAAGCCGCCCAGAGCCTCCCACGTGGTCCGGCGGATGAGGAAGCAGGCCCCCGAGATCCAGTCGACGTCGGCGGCCACGCCGTGGTCCCAGTCGAGCATCCGGTAGCGCCGGGTGAAGGGGTTGTCGGGCCAGACGAGCCCCAAGAAGGCGTGGCCCACGGCGTCGCCGAGGGCGGGGAAGGTGCGAGCCGAGGGGTAGAGGGTGCCGTCGGGGCGCTCGATGCGGGGACCGACCAGACCCACCTCCCGCCGGCTCTCCAGCGTCTCGACGAGCGCCTTCAGCGACCCCGGCTCGAGCACCGCGTCGGGGTTCATGCACAACAGGTAGTTGGTCGTCGGTTCGGTTCGAGCCGCCGCCCGGTTGGCGGCAGCGCCGTAGCCGAGGTTGGCCCCCGTCTGGTGGTAGCCGACGTCCGGATCGGCTGCCAGCAGCGCTTCCTCCGAGCCGTCCACCGAGGCGTTGTCGGCCACCACGACGTCGACCACGCCCTCCGCCCTCAGCGCCGCCACGCACTCGAGGAGGTGGTCGCGGGCGTTGTAGTTGACCACCACCGCCGACACCTCGGGCTGGCGGGAGCCGTCGGTCAAAGCACCGTCCGGAAGAACGCGGCCGTCTTCTCGAGCCCCTCGCGCAGCTGCACCTCGGGCTCCCAGCCCAGCCGGGTGCGGGCCAGCGTGAGGTCGGGCCGCCGCTGCATCGGGTCGTCCACGGGCAGCGGCTCGAACACGATCTCAGAGGTTGACCCGGTCACCTCGATGGCCAGCTGCGCCAGTTCGAGGATGGTGAACTCGTTGTCGTTGCCGATGTTGATGGGGCCGGTCTCGTCGCTGTCGAGCAGGGCCAGGAACCCCCTGATCTCGTCGTCGACGTAGGTGAAGCTGCGGGACTGGCTGCCGTCGCCGTAGACCGTGATCGGCTTTCCCTGCAGCGCCTGCACCAGGAAGTTCGACACGGCGCGGCCGTCGTCGGGGCGCATGGCCGGGCCATAGGTGTTGAAGATGCGGACTATGGCCACGTCGACCTGGTGGTAGCGGTGGTAGGCCATCGTCATCGCCTCGGCGAAGCGCTTCGACTCGTCGTAGACGCCCCGCGGCCCGATGGGGTTGACGTTGCCCCAGTAGGTCTCGGGCTGGGGGTGCACGAGCGGGTCGCCGTAGACCTCGCTGGTCGACGCCAGGAAGAACCGGGCCTCCTTGTCTTTGGCCAGCCCCAGGGTGTGCTGGGTGCCGCGGCTGCCCACCTTCAGGATCTGGATGGGGATGCGCTCGAAGTCCGCCGGCGACGCCGGCGAGGCCAGGTGCATCACGGCGTCGACGTGTCCGGGGACGTGGACGTAGTTCGACACGTCGTGGTGCTGGAAGCTGAAGCGGGGATGGCCCATGAGGTCGGCGATGTTGTGCATCGAGCCGGTGATCAGGTTGTCGATGGCCACCACCTCGTCACCGCGGCGGACCAGGGCCCTGCACAGGTGCGAGCCCAAGAAGCCGGCGGCGCCCGTCACAACCACCCTGGGCATCAGCTGGTGAGATCCTTTACCAGTCGCTCGAGGGATTCGGTCCATTGGGGTAGCGGGGGCAAGCCGGTGAGCCGGAGCGCCGCGTTGTCGAGCACCGAGTAGGCGGGCCGTCGCGCCGGCGTCGGGTAGTCGGCGGTCGTGAGGGGGCGGACCCTGTCCGGTGCCAGGCCGGCGAAACCGAGCGTGGCGCGGGCCAGGTCGTACCAGGTGGTGGCCCCCTGGTTGGTGATGTGGAAGGTCCCCGTCATGCGGGCCACCACCAGGTGGTGCAGGGCGCCGGCCAGGTCATCGGCGAAGGTGGGACAGCCGTGCTGGTCGGCCACCACCCCGATCTCGTCGCGCTCGGCAGCCAGGCGCAGCATCGTCTTGACGAAGTTGCGGCCGTGGTGCCCGCACAACCACGAGCACCGCACGATGAGCGCCCCCGGGTCGAGCTCCAGCTCGCCGCCGCGCTTCGAGCGGCCGTAGGCAGTACCGGGGTTGGGGACAACCCACTCGTCGTACGGCTCGCTGGCAGTGCCGTCGAAGACGTAGTCGGTGCTGACGTAGCAGACCCGGGCGCCGACGATCCGAGCCGCCTGCTGGACGTGGCGGGTGCCCAGGGCGTTGACCCGCAAGGCCCGGTCGGGGTCGGCCTCACAGGCGTCGACCTCGGTCCAGGCGCCGGCATGCACCACCACGTCCGGCTCGATGGAGCAGATGGCCTGGAGCACCGAGTCGCGGCGCTCCAGGTCGAGCTGGGCCCGGCTGGGCGCCACCACCTCGTAGTGGGGGGCGTCGAACACCCGCACGAGCTCGGTGCCGAGCTGCCCTCTCGCCCCGGTGAGCAGCACCCTGAGGGTCACGACCCGGCCACCTCGCTCAGCACTGGGCCCCCGGCACCGGCGGGGGCGCCGTCGCCCGTGGCGCCGGCTTGGCCGGCGTCTTGGTGGCGGTCGGATCGGTGGTGCTGGTGGGCGCCGCCTGGCCCCGCTCGGACGCGTCGCCCCCTCCCGCGGCCGCCACCCCGCCGAAGTTGCCCCCGGTGGTGAGGACCACATCGACCGCCCGCAGCGTCGGGTCCTC
>JAHWJQ010000255.1 GCA_019348305.1 Actinomycetota bacterium | reverse complement strand
TGGGTGGGGCCTGCCCATACGGGAGCGGGGCGCACCTGGCCTACCGGACGTCAGTCGGGCGATGCCGGCGGCATCACCGTGGGCGGAGGCTGAGGAGAAGGGCCCTGGGCTGGCGTGGGGAGGCGGTAGACCCTGAGCCTGGTGTCGGCCCGACCGTCGGGGTTGACCACCATGTCGTGGTACCAGCGCCACTCGTGGTGCCAGTCCTGTCTCGGCCCCACCCGCACCCGGTGCCAGTGCCCGCGACGGCGATGGGTGACGGGCGAGCCGCCGGCGGCACTGGCGTTGCTGGTGCGGGAGACGGTGCGACTGGTGACGTCGAGGACGCGCACGCCGGCGGCGGCGCCTCGTGGCTCGAGCTTGCGGAACTGGCTGGTACGGACGGCCTTGCGCCATTGCTTGGAGTCCCTGGCCGGAAGCTCCAGGGGTGACTCGGTGCGCCACGACGCCCAAGCCACGGCGGCGGCGATGTTGGCCACCAGGGGGGCGAGGGTGGCTCGGGAGCGATAGGCGGGCAGGACCGCACGCAGACGGTCGAGGGAGGCGTCGGCGCTGTCGGGGTCGGGGTCGGTGGCCAGCAGCCAGAGCATCTCGTCCGCCAGGCCGCCGTCGGGGCGGCTGAAGAGCACGACCCCGGTGGCGTAAGAGCCGAGACGGGCGAGGTTCAACACGATCGTCTGTCCGAGCTCGGCGCCAAGGCCAACGTCGGGGATGGACGCTTTCGCCTCCGCCAGCCGGGGCTGGGTTTCAGGGGGCCAGATCAAGGTGTCCTCGCCGGCGTGGAGGTCGGCGCCGAAGTACACCGCGACTGAGGCGAACGGGAGGCGCAGCTCGGCCAGGCCGGCTTCGTCGGGAGGGTGGCTGGCCATGAGCCCGACGGCGGTGGCGGCAGGAAGGAAGAAGGGCTCGGCCCGGTAGAGGAGCCGAGCGTAGGAGAGGTGGCCCTGGAGGGCGGAGCGGGTCGGCTCGGCGGCGGGGCCCGCCAGGGCGGCGAGTCTCGGGTTGAGCACGACGTCGGACTCCCGCAGGGTCCCGTACACGGCCAGGGCCCGCAGGGCCACGACGTCGCCGGGCCAGAAGAGCTCCGGGTCGGGGTGGCCTGGCCGCCACCGGCGGCTGGCGACCATCAGGTCCCGGTCCTGGGCTACCAGGGCGGTGAGCTCGCTTACCGTGGCCTCGACCTCGGAATCCTCCACGAGCAGCCCACGTCGTGCCCAGGCGTGGCGTACCACGGCGTAGTCCTGGGGGCTGATCGGGCCTCCGAAGGCCCAGCGCGCCAGCTGGTTCCGGACCGACTCCGCCGTGGTCGTTTCGTCGGTGTCGCCAAGTTCGGTCATCGCCCGCCATTTCAGCCGATGTGCCGTCGTCTCCCCGGTAGGACGCAGCGGTGTCGCTGGAGAAGCTGTCACACCCTATACGTATAGTCTATGCTATGAGCGAGCGCAGATGGCGGCAGTACCGCACCACAGCCGGAGCCTTCCCGGTCCGGGAGTACCTGAGCAGCCTCGACCCCGAGGCCCGCACGCTGGTGCTCACCGCCATGGCCGAAGCGGCGCAACTGGGCCGCCAGGTCACCCGCCAGGTGAAGGGAGAGATACGGGAGGTGCGGGCCACACGCAGCCGGTCCCGGGACCAGTTCCGGGTACTGTTCGCCTTCGAGGGCAAGAGGGATCGGGTGCTTCTCGCCCTGGTGGGCTTCACCAAGAAGACCGAGAGCACCCCCGACGCCAAAGTCAAGTTGGCCGAGCGCCGTCTGCAGGATTGGCGCAGCCGAGCGACCAGGAACTGAGGGCGCGATGCTGGAGCAGGTGATGGACGACGATCCCTGGGACTACGAGAGTCCCGTCGACGACCTCGAGGAGGACATCGACGCCGCCGAGCGCACCTCGCCGGGGACCCGGGCTCGCATTCACGCTGGGCTGGAGCGTCGGCGGCTGGCCCGCCAGCTCGCCACCCGCCGCCGGGCGCTTGGCGTCAGTCTGGAGGCGGCGGCCGCCCACATTGGCCTCGGCGCCCACGAGTTGGCGGCGATGGAGGAAGGCGACGGTGACTTCGGGCTCGACGACCTCGCCGTGTACGCCGACAGCCTGGGTCTGCGAGTGTCGTGGCGCCTGACCCCCAAGCGCGGGCGCTGAGCTCGAACTCGGGGACCAGTTCCCGTCCCGGTTGCCAGCCGGCGACTGGGACCCACAGTCGAGAGCTGACGTGACGACAGGTGTCCGAGGCTTCGACTCGGTGGCCATGGCCCGGCTACGCAAGCAGCGCGGGCTGACGCTCGACGCATTGGGGGCTCTGCTTGGCCAGAGCCGCCAGCACCTCATCACCTGGGAGAAGGGCCTGGCCAGGCCGACGCCGGTCAAGCTGGTGGCGCTCGCCCAGGCGCTGGGCGTGGAACCTTCAGCCTTGACCACCATGTCTTCAGAGGGGCCGGACCTGGCCGACTTACGGGCATGGGCGGGGCTCACCCAGGCCCAGCTGGCGGCTGCCGCGGGGATCCCTCGCCCCACCTACTCAGCCCTGGAACGAGGCGCCTTGGCATTGCGCCCCGAGGTGGCGCGCCAGGTGGCCACGGCCCTGGGTCGAGAGCCGGACGACATCCGGCGTGCGTACGAGCGACGCCGGCCAGCGACGGACGCCGGTGGAGCAGGGGAGCGGTAAGGGAGGGTCAGTCGGTGGCGCCGCCGATCCTGCCCTTCGGAGGAAACGGCGCCGCCAAGATTTCCGGAGAGGCCCTCAGGGGGCACGGGGTGTCGGTATCCGGGGCGATTTCATCCGAACGCGGGGCCACCGCCTCACATCCGTGGAGATGGGGACTAGGCCACGCGGCGAACAGACGTTCGTGTCCCGGGTACCATCCAGGCATGACGGAGAAGCTGTCGCCGACGGAAATCGAGATCGTCCGCAGGTCCCTGGTCATGTCGCCAACGCTGCCCGCGCCCACCGCCGAGAGGCTGCTGACTGAGATCCAGCGGCTCCGGGAGCAGCTGACGGCCGCAGATGGCGAGCTTGCGCACATCGAAACTCGCATACGGCGGGCTCGGGCCCACCTCGCCCGGGATTGACCGCTGCCGGGGTCCTGGGCGCCAGCGCAGTCGCCGGCTATACCGCTCATATGAGCGGCAGCGAGGAAGCATGTGCTAGCTGGCTGCCCGGCCGTGCCACTGGCAGCAGGAGCATCCCCTGAGGGGGGCGGATCGCTTACTAAGCTCGGTATATGGACCCGGTCGTTGGTGAAGGCCCATGACCCCGAGCGGCAGGGGGTCTCCACCAGGAAAGACGAAGAAGGGCCGGGTCTTGGTGTCGATCGACGCCTCGCTGCACGAGGAGTTGAAGAGGGCGGCACAAGAGCGAGGGGATCT
>JAHWJQ010000254.1 GCA_019348305.1 Actinomycetota bacterium | reverse complement strand
CGGGACCTCCCCGACGCCAGGGACCTGACCCTCAACAAGTCGATCATCGGCATGACCGTCACGCCCACCGGCCGGGGCTACTACCTGGTGGCCTCCGATGGCGGCGTGTTCACCTTCGGTGACGCCACGTTCCAGGGCTCGACCGGCGCCATGCGGCTCAACGCACCGGTCATCGACCTGGCGGTCACACCTGACGGCACCGGCTACTACCTCCTCGGTGGTGACGGCGGGGTCTTCTCCTTCGGCACCGCCGATTTCAAGGGCTCCACCGGGGACATCAAGCTGAACCAGCCGGCGGTGGCCATGCTCGTGGCCCCCAACGGCGGCGGCTACTGGTTCATGGCGGCCGACGGTGGGGTCTTCACCTTCGGGCCGATCCCCTTCCTCGGCTCCACCGGAGACATCAAGCTCTCGTCACCGGTGCTCGACGCCATCAACTGACGACCCGCAACGGGGCAAACGGAAAGAGCCCGGCTTCGGCCGGGCTCTTCCGCGCCGCCCCGGCAAATCCCCACGACCCGATAATGGCCGCTGTACTGGCTCCACCTCTCGATGACGCAAGCGCGGCGGGTCGTCGATGAGCTTCCTCAGTCAGCAGGGAGCGGGCATCGCACGGGATCGTTCAGGTAGTCGACGTAGTGGAGGAGGTGGTCGAGGTCGAAGGGTTTGGTCATGTAGTAGTTGGCCCCGGCCTGCCAGCCCTGCCAGACGTCCTGATCACTGGCCTTGGCAGTGAGCATGAGGACCGGGATGTCGCGGGTCTCGGGCCACGTCTTCAGGCCATGCAGCACCTCGAGACCGTCCATGCCCGGCATCATCAGGTCGAGCACGACGACGGCGGGGAGCAGGGTGCGGGCCAGCTTGGCGGCCTCCATCCCGTTCGTGGCGGAGGCCACCTGGTAGCCGCTCAACTCGAGGTTCATGACGATGAGGGTGCGGATGTCGTCGTCGTCGTCAGCAACCAGAACGCGGGGAACGTTGCTAATGGTCATTGGTCGGCTCCCATGGTGAATGAGGCGCCCACCAATTGCGGTGTCCTGGAGGGGGGGCGCTCGGCCCCTGCAGGTTGTGGGGGAACAGCAGGCAGCGTGAGGGTGAAGCAGCAGCCGCCCTCGTCAGCTTCGGACAACGTGAGTGTGCCGCCGAGTAGGGCGGCAACCTGGCGGCACAGGTAGAGCCCGAGGCCGGTCCCACCGTGGCTCCGGGTGGACGTCTGGTCGAGCTGCACGAAGCGCTCGAAGACCCGCTCTCGGTCAGCAGGACCGATGCCGGGTCCGCTGTCGACGACGTCGATGACAATCCGGTCCCCGATGGCCGCCGCCTGCACGCGGACGGGGGCCCCCGGGGCGTACTTGTACGCGTTCTCGATGAGGTTGCAGAGAATCTGGTGCAGCTTCTGTTCGTCGGTGTGCAGCTGCGGCCAGTCCGCGGTCACGAAGCGGACATCGGGACGCTGGTCGTTCGGGTGCTGGTTGGCCAGTGCGCCCACGATCTCGTCGAGCATGCGGGGAAGCTCCACCGCCTCCGTCGCGCAAGGCGCCGCTTGGCCGTCCTCCACGGCGGCCAAGAGCAGCAACTCCTCGATGAGCCGCTGAAGGCGGGCTCCTTGGCGCAGCGCCATGTCGACGAGGGTCGCCCGTTGCTCGGGGGTCATTCTTGCGTCGAGGCGCCGTATCGTCGAAACGGAGCCGATCATGGAGGCCAACGGCGTACGCAGCTCGTGCGAGACCACGGCGACGAAGTCGTCTTTCTGGCGATTGAGGTCGACCTGGTGGGCCAGCGCTTCCTCGACGTCGCCGTAGAGCCGGGCGTTGGCAACCGTCAGGAGGGCGTGCCCGATGAAGGCAGCCAGCACATCGCCACGACTTCCGGCACCGTCGTCGCCGCCGAGCTCGCGCAGCACCGCGAGCACCACCGGACTCGCCACGCCGGCGTCGGAGCGAGCGAGCACCACCGACTCGATCGAGGGCAGAGCCTCTCTGAGTGCTTCGGGGAGGTCGTCTGACCGCAGCTCTCGGCCTGCCGACTGCGAGGACGCCTCCAGGACGGCCGCCACCTCCGCTGGCGATGCAGGGCGGGCGTGGAGGTCGTCGACCACGACGCCCTGCCAGTCGCCCGCACGATCCACGGTGCAGCAGATGCCCGCTGCACCCGTGACCAACAGCCGGGCCTCGTCGGCCAGACTGGCAAGAACCTCGGGCAGGCTCTGGAGGCTCCCGGTCCTGGAGGAGGCGGCGTAGAGCCGCTCGAATCGAAGGTGCTCGGCCCTATGGACCGCCAGCCGCCGGATCTCGGCCACCATCACCAGAACCAGCGGGAGGATGAGGAGGAAGGCTGCCGGCGTCACGCTGGCAAGGACGACCCCCACCAGGCCGATGGTTGCCGACACCACTCCGGCGATGGCCACGGGAGCGAGCGAGGCGGCGAAGACCTCGCGAAAGCGGCGTCCTTCCAGCACCGCCAGCACGGCCGACGTCGAGGCATGGCTGGAGGTGGCATAGACGGCGGCTGCCGCGAGGGCGGCCAGCCAGGCGACACCCCCGCTGGTGGCATCGCCCCGCAGTGCTTCGAACACCAGCACGGCAGCAATGGCGGCTGCGGCAGTGGTCGTGAGGTTGTAGACCAGCTTGGCCGGCGGCTGGCGCAGCCGGGCACAGGCGAGCGCCTCACCCAGAACGGCAGCAGCGACGACGCCCGCCGGTTCTAGATGCAGGAGCATGCCGACGACGACGGCCTCGACCACGGTCACCCAACAGGCGTGACGGCCGAACTCGACGTTCATCTGCAGAGCGCCCGCTACCGCGATCGCTCCGGCGAAGGGGATCACCGCGATGGAGGGCACGCCGAGCAGGCCCACCGCCGCTGCCGCCGCCAGCAGCGCCCCCGCGACTGCGAGGTTCAGCGCAGTCAACGCCACTACCCGGCCTCGCAGCTGAGTAGCTGCGGCTTCTCTCGTCATCGTCTAGGGCCATCGGCCTGAGAGGCCCGCTCTTTGAGCCACGCGGTGCAATGTTGGGACAACGTTGACAACGGGGGCTCATGAACTGCATGGCCGTGGCCATGGCCTCGGTCGCTCTTCGGCCCAGGTGGTGACCTCGGCCACGCCGACGCCGTTGGTGATGATGACCTCGACCACGGCCGCCAGCCACCGTTCGGCGGTGGGGAACCCGGCCACGCGGCAGTGCCCGGTCTCGGCCACCCGGCCGGTGGCCAGCGTCTTTCCGGCCATGCCCAGCCACGTCAAGGCCGGACAACAGCGCCTTCGAGTTGCGGCGAGCGCCCGCACGTGAATCGCTGCATCCGTCAGCCGCCCCCGCGGCGCTCGGTGATACTCACCGCGCCCCTGCTCTGCTGACCCAGCCGCGGGTCACGCC
>JAHWJQ010000253.1 GCA_019348305.1 Actinomycetota bacterium | reverse complement strand
GACTCCTGGAACCAGGGGTGGGCGTCGCTCGTGTGGTTGACCACCAGGTCGGCGATGATCCGGATGCCGCGCCGGTGCGCCTCTTCCACCAGGGTGACGGCGTCGCCGAGGTCGCCGTACTCGGGGAGGATGGTGAAGAAGTCGCTGATGTCGTAGCCGCCGTCGCGCAGGGGCGACTGATAGAAGGGCAGCAACCAGAGGCAGTCGACGCCCAGCCACTGCAGGTAGTCGAGCTTCTTGGTGATGCCCCGCAGGTCACCGGTGCCGTCGTTGTTGGCGTCGAAGAACCCCCGCACCAGCACCTCGTAGAACACGGCGCGCTGGTACCACCGCGGGTCGCTCAGTTCGAGCGGCTGGGTCATTTTTGCACCAGCGACGTCATGCGCCGAGGGGGCGGAGGTGCAGGATGTGGGCCACCTCGACCGCGGGGTCGAGGCGGACGTAGGGGTAGGCGCCCTGCCAGGTGAAGGACTGGTTGGTGAGCTCGTCGTAGGCCTCGAACGGCTGGTGGGAAGGCAGCCCGAGGGCGGCGAGGTCGAGGTCGAGGGTGCAGTCGTGGGCGACCCAGGGATCGAGGTTCACCGTCACCAACACGACGTCGGAGCCGTCCTCGCTCACCTTCGAGTAGGCGAGGATGTGGTCGTTGGTCGCCGGGTGGAAGGTGATGTTGCGGAGCCGTTGCAGCGCCGGGTGGCGCCGGCGGATGTCGTTGACGAGGGCGATGTAGCCGGCGAGGGATCGGGGGTCGTCCCAGCTGCGGTGGCGGACCTCGTACTTCTCGGAGTGGAAGTACTCCTCGTTGGCGTCCGACATCGGCTCGTTCTCGCACAGCTCGTAGCCAGAGTAGATCCCGTAGCTGGGCACGAGCGTGGCCGCCAGCACGAGGCGGACCTTGAAGGCGGACCTGGGACCGTTGCGCAGCGGGCCGGCGAGGATGTCGGGCGTGTTGGGCCAGAAGTTCGGCCGCATGAAATCGGCCTTGGGGCCGAGGGCGACCTCCTCCACGTACTCCTGCAGCTCGTCGCGCTCCTCCCGCCAGGTGAAGTAGGTGTAGCTCTGGCTGAACCCCACCTCGGCCAGCTTGGCCATGACCTTGGGGCGGGTGAATGCCTCGGCCAGGAAGAACACGTCGGGATGCTCCTCCTGCACGGCCGGGATGACCCACTCCCAGAAGGCCATCGGCTTGGTGTGGGGGTTGTCCACCCGGAAGATCCGCACCCCCTTGTCGATCCAGAAGTCGAGGATGCCCTTGCACGCCGACCACAGCGCCTTGCGGTCGGCTTCCTTGTCGGGCCAGAAGTTGATCGGGTAGATGTCCTGGTACTTCTTGGGCGGGTTCTCGGCGTAGGCGATGGTGCCGTCGGGCCGGCGGTGGAACCACTCGGGGTGCTCGCTCACCCAGGGGTGGTCGGGGGAGCACTGGAGGGCATAGTCGAGGGCCACTTCAAGGCCGAGCTCGTGGGCCTTCGCCACCAGGTCCTCGAAGTCGCCCAAGGTGCCGAGATCTGGGTGGATAGCGGTGTGGCCGCCCTCGGGCCCGCCGATGGCCCAGGGGCTGCCGGGGTCGTCCGGGCTGGCGGTCAGGGTGTTGTTGGGCCCCTTGCGGAACTGGCGGCCGATGGGGTGCACGGGTGGGAAGTAGACGATGTCGAAGCCCATCTCGGCCACCGCCGGCAGCCGGTTGCGGGCCCCCCGGAGGCCTCCCTCGCTGCGGGGGAAGAACTCGTACCAGGCGCCGAACAGGGCGCGTTCGCGGTCGACCCACAGTGGCACCGTCTGGCTGCGGGTCACCTGTGATGCCTCGGACGGGCCGTAGAGCAGGGCCTGGACCGCCGGCGCGAGCGCCGGCGCCAGCCGCTCGCCGGCATGGAGCGTCGTGTCCCGCAGCACCGGCGCCACTCCCTGCAACGCCGCTCGGTCGGCGTCGGCCAGCTTCTTGGCCCGGGCATCGACCAGGCGAGCGCCCTCCTCCAGCTCCGTTGCGATGTCCTGGCCGGCGGCCAGCTTGGTCTCGGCCTTGTGGCGCCACGTCGCGTACTGGTCGGTCCAGGCCTCGACCACCAGCTCATGACGCCCCAGGGTCGACGGCACGAGGGTGGCCGCCCATCGGTCCAGCCCGGCGTTGAGGACGGTCAGGGGGGTCTCGTTCCAGGTCTCTTTGTCGCCCGCTCGCCAGCAGAGGCGGCCGGCCAGGATGTCGTGGCCGTCCCTGAACACGTCCGCGCTCACCGTGACCGTCTCCCCGACGACGACCTTGGCCGGGTACTGCCTGGTGGGCGTGGCCGGGCGGATGTCGTCAATGACGATGCGACCGATCATCCCCGCGTGCCTACCACGGAGCACGGCCTGGCGAAACCTTGCCGTCGGCCGCCGACGCCCCAACGGGACGGCGCGGGACGCCACCCACTACCTTCGTGGCCGATGAAGGCGCTGCGCAGTTTCACCGTCCGGCCCCAGCTCCCTGCGGCACTGGCGCCGTTGCACGAGTTGGCGATGAACCTGCGGTGGTCGTGGGACGACCGGACCCGCGAGCTGTTCCGGTGGGTCGACCCGGTGCAGTGGGAGGTGACCGGGCATGACCCGGTGGGGCTGCTCGGGCTCGTCAAGCGGGACCGCCTCGAGGCACTCGCGAGGGACCCCGACTTCACCAGTTTCCTGGCCCAGGTCCATGACGACCTGCGGCGCTACCTCCAAGGCGAGCGGTGGTTCCAGACCCGCTCCGGTGGGGCCCTCCGCCACGTGGCCTACTTCTCCCCTGAGTTCGGCATCGCCGAGGCCCTGCCGCAGTACTCCGGTGGCCTGGGCGTGCTCGCCGGCGACCACCTCAAGGCGGCGAGCGGCCTGGGCGTGCCGTTGGTGGGCATCGGCCTGTTCTACCGGGAGGGCTACTTCCGCCAGGAGCTGAGCGCTGACGGGTGGCAGCAGGAGCGCTACCCGACCCTCGACCCCCACGCCATGGCGGTGAGCATCGTCGAGGGTGCGCACGTCGTGGTCGACCTGGCCGGGACGCCTCTGCACGCCCGCATCTGGAGAGCCGACGTGGGCCGGGTGCGCCTGTACCTCCTCGACTCCGATGTCGAGGAGAACGACCCCGAGGGGCGCCTGGTGACCGACCGGCTCTACGGGGGCGACCCCCAGGAGCACCGCATCCGCCAGGAGATCCTGCTCGGGATCGGCGGCGTGCGCGCCCTCGAAGCGCTGGGGGAACCGGTGCAGGTGTTCCACACCAACGAAGGCCACGCCGGCTTCCTCGGCCTCGAGCGGATCCGCCGCTTCATCACCCGCGAAGGGCTCACCTTCACCGAGGCGGTCGAGGCGGTGCGGGCGGGCACCGTCTTCACCACCCACACCCCGGTGCCCGCCGGCATCGACCAGTTCGAGCGCCCCCTCATGAGCCGCTACTTCAAGGCCTGGGCCGAC
>JAHWJQ010000252.1 GCA_019348305.1 Actinomycetota bacterium | reverse complement strand
TCGCCGGCGGTCGAGGCCAGCGTGAAGAAGCGTTCGGTGCTCCTCGCCCTCCACGCCAAGCCGTCGACCGCCGCCACTTGAGGTCCGCGCGAGCGGCACTTCCGCGCTACCTCACGAGGTGCAGCGCTCTCCGGACCACACTGGGCCGCACCCAGTGCTGCCCCAGCTCCGCTTCTAGCAACCACCGGCCGAAGGGGCCGATCCGCTCAGGTTTTAGTCGCCTGGCGACTCGGCGGCCCAGCTCGATGAGTACCAGGACGCCGGCCATCCCCGGGACCATAAGGGCGGTCCAATATGCAGGGCTCGCTCCTGGCCACAGAGCCGACCCACCAAAGAACAAAATCAATCCACCGAAGGACAGCCCGTCACCAATGAGGAGCATGCGTGCCTCTTTCCGGGACACGATCAGGTCTTTGGGGCTGAACGGTTGCCACGGTTGCTCCGTTGGGCCGGTGTGATCGGTCCAATCCGCTCCGTCCCACCACCGCATCCGCGTCCGGCTCTCAGGATCTGGGTACCACCCTTCCGGTGGCGAGGAGCTCACCACGACAGTCTCCCTGCCGGTTCTCGGCCGCGCCAGGCCGAGCGACTGGATGATCGGTACGCCCACCGCCTGTCGTAGGTCGTTGAAACTCCGGCGGCCGCTGGCGCGCGGCACGGCACCTCGGAGCGGGTCAGATCAGCTTGCGTCGTACCTGAACCTGAATGCCTGCCGTCTGAAGTGCTCGGATGACTTCGGCCGCTGAGCGCCAGCCGCCATCGGCGGAGTACTTATTGCGCTGACACTGTTCGTATGTTGGTGACTTGAAATACCTCTCGGTTCGTTACGACCTTCGATCAGATCGCCAGCGAGCGGAGCCAGCGCCGGAGTGGATGATTTCCGACTCGCAGCGCAACTGTGACGCCGCCGACGAGGGCGACATCGACATCGCCACCACGGCCAGGGCACCGATCGTCGTCATCGGTGTCGAAAGGCACCGTCCGATAATGCCGGCTATCTGGCCGGTCCCACCAGCCATCACGTCGTGCCGGTGATGCCGGTTCCCACACCGATCAGGAAATACGGAGAGGCGAGCAGAAGGCGGCCACGATGCAGCTCACGTGGGGCCGGTCTAGGTCACGGTGGAACGAGTGGGCGCGAGAACCCGCTCCCCGGACGTCGGGCCGGCGCACACCACATCAGGTGGTGTGATGCAGAAGCGCGCAATCCCTGGTTCGGATCACCTTCTGCTGGCCTCGTCTAACCCGCACCACGCTCGGCGAGGGGCAGTCAAGGGCGGGCGTAGCCCGGCGCCAGCGGATCCTTGACGGCCCCGGGCAGCTTCGGCGGGACACTGGGCACCAAGCTCGCCCCGGCGAGCTTGTGATTGCCTACCCCCCGTCACAGCTCCAGGCCGAGCCCCCGGTCCAGTCCTCGCTCCACCACCGGCACGGGTGGTTCGCTGACGAGCTGGGCGGTGTGCACGGCGGCCTCCCAGTCCCGGCCCTGGCACAGGTCACGGGGCCGCTCGGCGAGTCGTTCGGGCTCCACCCCCCACTCCTCCCGGTAGGCCTCGATGCGCCCGGCCATGTTCGCCCAGCGCAGCAGGGCAGCCGGGTTGTCGGCCGGCACCGCGCCGATGAGGTCGACCACGTGGTCGGGCTGGGTGATGGCGGCGGCGACGCCGAGGTCCCGGCGGCGCTTGGTCACCGCCTCTGCCAACTCGCCCCGGTAGGCCAGGGTGTCGGCGTGGGCCTCCAGCCACGCCTGGCGCCCCGCCTGCTCGGCGGCCACGGCGTCGTAGCGGGCCTCGGCCGCCTCCAGACGGCGGCGGTCCTCCCGGCCGGCCCGGGTGAGCTGTCCCGGCCGGCACCAGCGCCGGGCGTGTTCCAGGGCCTCGGCGGCCCACTGCAGCTCCCGCGACCGATCCGGCGGTGTCTCCCTGGCGATCCAGGCGTCCAGGTCGGCCAACCGGGGACCCAGCGTGGCCAGCGACTCCGAGCGGGCCAGGGCCTTCCGCAGTGCCTCCAGGGCCGCCACCTCGGCGGCGCTGCGGCCGAGGGCGGCGACCAGCACCTCACTGGGTCGACGAGTCGGTCCGGCTGCGTGCTCGGCGTCGGGCTCGTCGCATACGGCCAGGGCCACGTTGTGCGCCCGGCCCCGGGTCATGCCCACGTAGAGGCCCTCGGCGGTGGTGCGCTCGTCGACCAGGACGATGGCGGAGTCGACGGTGAGGCCCTGGGCTTTGTGGATGGTCACGGCGTAGGCCAGGGCCACCTCCTCGCCGACGTAGTCGCCCGGCAGCACGACCTGCCCCCTTCCGGTGAGGTCCTCCACCAGGAGGCCGTCGTCGCGCTGGCGGGCCAGGACCCGCCAGCGGTCACCGTTGCGCACCCAGGCGCCGGCCGAGGTCACCAGACGCCGATCGTTGCGGCAGGTGACGATCTCATCGCCCACCCCCACGGTGTGCTCGCCGGCACGCACGCCATCGGGCTCCACCTCGCCGGCGGCCACCCGGGCTGCTCGGGCCCGGACCGCCAGGTCGCTCACCGTGGCGTGGTCGGTGGCACACACCACCACCGAGTCGCCCCGGGCCCGAGCCATCCACCACCGCCCGAAGGCCTCCTCCACCATCACCGGGCGCTTCCCGCCCACCACCCGGCCCTGAGCCACGTACTCCTCGACGATGCTCACGTCACCTGCGCGCAGGCGCAGGCTGGCCGCCCGTTCCCACTCGGCGGAGAAGCGGCGCACCCCGGTCAGCTCGGCGGCGTTGGTCTCGGTCACCAGCAGGCGGAACAGCCCGCCGGCCTCCACCGCGCCCAGCTGGCGGTGGTCCCCCACCAGGACCACCTTGGCCCGGGCCTTCTCCGCCATGGTCACCACCTTGGCCAGATCGGCGCTGGCCACCATGGCCGCTTCGTCCACCACCACCACCTCACCGCGGCGCAGCCGCCAGTGCACCGGCGGACCACCGGGTCGATCGTGTTCGTAGAGGAACTTGGCGACGGTGTCGGTGGCGATGCCGGCCTCGGCGCCCAGCACCCCGGCGGCGGTGGCGGACACGGCCAGCCCCCGGACCGGGATCCCGCTTCTGCGCCACGCCTCGGCGGCGGCGCCCATGGTTCGGGACTTGCCTGCCCCGGCGGGTCCGACCAGACAGGTGATGGCCTCACCGCCGCCGGTGAGGCGGCGCAGCGCCTCGGCCTGGGGCTTTCGACGTTCGCGTCGGTCGGCAACAAGGCGGACCTGTCGGGCAACGACCTGCTGCAGTACTGGGAGTCCGACGAGCGCACCGAGGTCGTCGTGCTCCACCTGCAGGGGTTCGGCAACCCGCGCAAGTTCGCCCGCATCGCCCGGGAGGTCGGGCGCACCACACCGGTCGTGGCCCTCAAGAGCGGCCGCGGCCGCGGGGACGTCGCCGTCGACGCGATCTTCGCCTCGGCCGGCGTGGTCCG
>JAHWJQ010000251.1 GCA_019348305.1 Actinomycetota bacterium | reverse complement strand
CCAGCTGGCCGTGGTCCCCGGTGATCGCCTTTATCCACGTCGTTGCGTTCACACGTGTCGTGTTCGCGGCAATCCTGGACTCGGACTGACTCGAGGCCTCGGGCTCCTGAGCGTTCCGACGTGCCGCTAGTCGCGGCCGCGAGGCATAGGCGTGTCCCCTGGCGGGGCTCAGCGTTCGGCGCACCGATTATCCAATCCATTGCGTTGCCTGCCGGCGACTTCCGAGTGGCGACCGGTTCGCCGCCTTCAACGGCGGTGTGGTCGAACAAACGGGAAATTGGTGGGCGATAGCGACCGATCGCCTGCTGCCGGCAACTTGAGGGACCCCATTGAGTGGTCCACTATCCGGGGGCCCTGTCAAGGTTGGCGAACTCCTCGGAGTTCAACAGCTGATCTGGTATCAACACAACTATGTCAGCCTAGCTACTGCCTCTCCCGCTTGAACAGCAGCCGCATCGCGGGCCCGCCCGTCCCTCGACGGCCACGCCACCTACATCGTCGCTGGCCCCAGCAAAAAGGTGAGACCGCACGATCCCAGCAACAGACATGCCCTCACGCGACCGGCGCCTCCGTAATCCCAGATCTGCTGGTCGCCGCCGGGCTCACCGGCTTCGCGGCGACCGCCAGATAGCCGGCATTCGGAGCGCCTCCGGCCGGTGGTCCGTCGGCCGCTCCAGACAGCTCGCCGGCTCGTTCGGCGGTTGCCTTCGCAGCTGCCGACTGCTCAGTGGTCCCAGGCGAAGAAGTAGAGCACTAGGTTGGCAAGGAGGACAGCAAAGCTTCCAATGACGAGAATTCTCGCCGCATAGGTGGGCGCTGCGACGTTCCTCTGATGAACTCGCCAAAGGCTCGCGCTGCCGAAGATTACGCCGGCAATCGGTGCCGGGTTCGAGCATGCGGCCGATGAGCCCGACGTTGATGGCTTCGTGGTCCAAGGCGCTGGCGCACGCCGTGTCGACACGATCGGCGCCCCACTTCTTGACCAGGCCCAACAACGCGTAGACCTGGCGCTTCTTCGTCCACCGCAACGGCGTGTCCAACAGGCGGCCGCGAAGGCGCCGACGGCCGAGCCGTGCCCGGCGGCGAGCCGGCGGAGATGGTCCAGGTCCCGCAGGTCGTAGGCGGTGGGCTCGGCGGGCAGGTCAGCCGGGGCGGTGCTACGCCCGCCGGGCCGCTGGCGGGGATGCACCTTGACCAGCTGGGCCGCGGAGGAACGCACGCACCAACGTCTGGTCGGCGCGCACCTCGACGCGCTGGCCGATGAGGTTGCCGGGGATGGAGTAGGGCGCCTTGGCCACTTCGATGTGATGGTCCCGGTGCACCTTGGCCGTGGTGTAGATGGGCACGTCGTACGGCGTGGCCGGCGCCGGCCGGAGCCGAGGCTGCTCCTCGATGCGGAACACCTTGGCGGGCCGGGCTTGGATGGTGCCGTGCACGCGCATCCCGGCCCGCTGCCGGCACCAGTCCTCGGCCCGGCGCTGGGCGTCGGCGAGATCGACGAAGCACTCGCCGGCGAAGAAGCTCTGGCGCACGAAGGGCACCACTCGCTCCACCCTCGGCTTGTCCTGCGGCGAGCGAACCCGGGCCGGGTCGACCACGAACCCACGCGACTGGGCGTACTCGACGAAGGTCTGGTTCAGCAGCGGCGCGGTGGCGTCGGCCCGCTCGACGACGGCCTTCATGTTGTCGGGGATCACCGTGGCGAACACGCCGTCGTAGAAGACCCACGCCGCCTCGCAGCCGGCGATCACGTCGTCGAATCGTCTGGTCAGAAGCCCAGCCACACGAAGCTGTAGCGGCTCACCACACCGGCGTGAAGATCAACGCGTTACACCCGGCTGCGAGCGAGCGTCGGGTCGGGCACCAACCCGAGCTTGCCGAAGTCGATCTGCAGCTCGTCGCCCGGTTCCCCGTCGTTCACCCGCACGGTCGTGCCCCGCCGGCCGCGGCCGACATCACACACCTCCAGCGTGTAGCGGTGCAGCGTCCGCTCCGCCACCACGATCCCGCGTCGGCCCAACAACTCGTGCACCTTGCGGACGGTCAGTTCGACCTTCTTCAGCCACTCCTCGATGAGCTGGTGGTGGGCGGCCAGCAGCCGCCACGCCTCGCCCCGGCCGTCGGTGCGGTGGGACGGACCGCCTCCACCACCGAGCCGACGAACTCGTCGCTCAGCTGCTTCTCGTTGCCGTCGCGGACCAGACCCAGCTCCACGGCAGCGGCCACGTAGCGGCGGACCGTCTTGCGGTCCACCCCGGCCAAGCGCTCCGTCGCTCTGAACCCCTCGCCCCGCAGCCACAGGCGGAGCACCTCTCGAACCTCACGCCGTCGCCGCCCTTTCTGACCGCTGGTCGGATGGCGGCAAGTGCACCGGCAGCGGCACCGCTGCTGGTGGACCCCGGGGTGGTCCCATCACTGGCGACGAGGTGGTCCCATGCTCCTGGCGAAACTCACCTCACAGTGATCCCATGCTCCTGGCGAGCGACATGTGAGGTACCGGGCGATTTCCTCTTGAACGCGTCTATTCGACCGGCGCCGCCCGTCCGAGCTGCCCTCGGCAGCGCCGGCTGCGAGCGTCTTACCTCTGGCCGGAGGGGGCGGAGCCCGGTCTTCGGAGCCCCTACGGCTGCTCAGTTCGGCTTCCCCGCAGTGGCTCCCGGAGCGCCACCTGGCCAGGGTGGCCCCGGACCACCTGGCGCAGCCCCTCTGCGGTGGCGTCGAGGTAACGCCGATTGATGTCCAGCGAGGCGTGGCCCAACTTTCCGGAGATCACAGGTGGGTGATGCCCAGGCGCTCGAGGTGATCCGGGAGATCGGTTTCGAGCAGGTCCACCCCCTTGTGGGGGAGGAGGACCACCTCATCCGTCGGCTCCCCGAGGAGCCGGCCATAAACATCTTCTTCTCGAACATCATGCAATTGATGCCGCTTCGCCGCTGGAGCTCCTGGTTCTCGTAGTCCTCAGCGGTGTAGGCCATGGGGGCGAAGAGCACGGTGATGCGGCGTTGGCGCGCCCCCTCGATGGCCTGTTTGAGAGTGCCGCACCACGTCGTGCTTCTGCACGATGCTCCTCGTCATGTCCCAGTCTGCACCGCCCTCGGACAAGAAGTCGTTTCACCGGGTCGATCACGAGGAGGGCAGTTTGCTTGGGCATGAACTTCGTTCCCCGCTCGCCTTCAACCGGTATGTCCCGCCGCAGCGGCTGTCCTCGCTCATAGGGCCCACCGTCTACCTCCCTCACAAGGTCGCTATCAAGGTCCCCCCGACCCGCCGTTGCCTGGGGCATCTTCCGAATGGAGTCCAGCCGACTCATTTCGGGAAGATCCTCCCGTCTGCCGCTGCTCCTCATCAGACGGCGAACCGGTACTTCCGAGCGTTACCCCAGTGGTCGACCTTCGAGGAGGTCTTTCAAGTTCTCGAGAGAGTGCTGCGCTTCCCGCTCGTTGCGTCGCTCGACATAGACAC
>JAHWJQ010000250.1 GCA_019348305.1 Actinomycetota bacterium | reverse complement strand
GAGGTGGCACACCAGCCGACCCCGCCGTTCGGCTGCTTCGAGGGACAGCCCGCCGATCCAGCGGCCCCCCAGCCACGCCACCAGCAGGGTGGCGGCGGCCACACCAAGACCCAGCCGAAGATGCGGGCCGCTCGGGCCGAGGGGCCACAGGGCCGCCCGGCCGGCGAGGGAGGCGGGCGAGGTGGTCAGGCTCGTGACCAGATCGGCCGCCGACCACCCCACCAGCACGGCGGCGGCCGCCGTCGCCGCCGCCCGCCCGATGCGCCGGCCGGACACGATCATGGCCACCCCGGTGCCGGCAACGGCGGTGGCCCCACCGAGCGCCGCCCCCGATACCACCCATTCCGCCGGCGAGCCCACGAGCCGGCGGTAGGCGAGCAGGCCGACCACCGCGCCGGTGACCACGCCGGCGAAGGCGGCGAAGCGCATCTGGCGCAGCGCCGGCCGACGCAGGGCTACGTCGCGGTCGACCGGGGCGAGCAGCACCCAGCGCACCTCGGCCGCCTCCACGGCCAGGGGGCCTCCCCGCGCCCCCGAGCGCAGCGCCACGGCCAACACGACCGCCACCACCGCGCCCACCGCCGCCGGCCCCGATACCCGCGCCCGCTCGAGGTCGGCCGGCGACAGGCGGGCGTCGCCGATCAGGCCCGAAAGGAAGGTGACGCCCAGCAGTCCGCCGATCCCCGCCACATAGGCGCGGTAGAGGGCGTCGATGACGTTCCACTCCCCGAGCCGGCGCCGGCGGCGGCGCTCCCGCAACTCCGACAGCGCGGGGACGACGACCTCGTCGTGCAGGTCGGCGGCGGCAACGGTCATCAGGGCGACGCTACCTGCGCCCTGTGGTCACCAAGCAGTCGCTCAGCCGCCGCTCACGTCCTGCGGGCGCTCCTTGCCAGCCGACACGAACGGCATCATGGCCCGCAGCTCGGCCCCCACCTTCTCGATGGGGTGCTCGGCCCCCTTGGCCTTCAACTCGTTGTAGACCGGCCGGCCGTTGCGGTTCTCGGCGATCCACTCCGCGGCGAAGGCGCCGGAGCGGATCTCCTCCAGGATGCGCTTCATCTCGGCCTTGGTCTCGGCGTTCACGATGCGCGGGCCGCGGGTGAGGTCGCCGTACTCGGCGGTGTCGCTGATCGAAAAGCGCATGCCAGAGATGCCGTTTTCGTACATGAGGTCGACGATCAACTTGAGCTCGTGCAGGCACTCGAAGTACGCGGACTCGGGCTGGTACCCGGCCTCCACCAGGGTCTCGAAGCTGGCCTGCACCAACGCGGTGAGGCCGCCGCACAGCACGACCTGCTCGCCGAACAGGTCGGTCTCGGTCTCCTCGTCGAAGGTGGTCTCCAGCACGCCGGCGCGGGTCGCGCCCAACGCGTTGGCATACGACAGCGCCAGCTCCCGGGCCTTGCCCGATTCGTCCTGGGCCACGGCGATGAGCGCCGGCACCCCACCGCCTTCGGTGTAGGTGCGCCGCACCAGGTGGCCGGGCCCCTTGGGCGCCACCATGGCCGCGTCGACCCCCGGCGGCGGGGTGATGAGCCCGAAGCGGATGTTGAACCCGTGGGCGAAGAAGATGGCGTCGCCGGCCTGGAGGTTGGGCTCGATGGCGTCGTCGTACACGGCCTGCTGCTCGGTGTCAGGCAACAGGATCATCACCAGGTCGGCCTCGGAGGTGGCCTCGGCCACGCTCAACACCCGCAGGCCGGCGGCCTCGGCCTTGGCCTTCGACGAGGAGCCTTCCCTCAACCCGACCCGAACGTCGATGCCGGCGTCGCGCAGGTTGAGGGCATGGGCATGTCCCTGGGAGCCGTAGCCGATGACGGCCACCTTCCGCCCCTCGATGAGCGAGCTGTCGGCATCCTTTTCGTAGAACACGTTGGCCATCAGGAGACCTTTCCTTTGACGGTGCGGAGGCGGGGGGCCTGCCGCTCGAGCTTGGGCAGCGCCACGCGCCCGGTGCGCTGCAGTTCGACGATGCCGTAGGGGCGCATCAGCTCCTCCAGGTCGTCGAGGGCCTCCGGGTGACCGGCCAGCTCCACGGTGAGCTCGTCGTGGCCCACGTCGACGATCTTGGCCTCGAGCACCTGCACCATCTCGATCACCTGGCTGCGGGCGCCGGCCGGCGCCTTGACCGTCATCAACATGAGCTCCCGCTCCACCGACTCGGCCGGGTCGAGCTCGCTGATCTTGACCACGTTGATGAGCTTGAACAGCTGCTTGGTGATCTGTTCGAGGGGAGACGACTCGACGTCCACCACGATGGTGATGCGGGAGAACCGCTCGTCGTCGGTGGGGGCGACGGCGAGGGAGTAGATGTTGAAGCCGCGCCGGGCGAACAGGCTCGCCACCCGGGTCAGCACCCCGGCCTTGTTCTCGACCAGGACGGACAGCGTGTGGTGGCGGATCCCCGCCGGCGGCGGCATCAGTGCCCGCCCTCGCCCTGGGTGGGGTCGACGACGATGGCGTCGTTGCTCAGCCCGGCCGGGACCATGGGGTACACCTTCTCGCGGCTGTCGGTGCGGAAGTCGATGACCACCGGGCGGTCGTCGATCGAGTTGGCCTTGTCGATCACCGGCTGCACCTCCTCGGGCGACTCGGCCCGCAGCCCGACGCAGCCCATGGCCTCGGCCCACTTGACGTAGTCGGGCAGGTCGGGCGACAGGTACACCTCGGAGTACCGCTCCTCGTAGAACATCTCCTGCCACTGGCGCACCATGCCCAGGTAGGCGTTGTTGAGGATGGCGACCTTGATGGGGATGCGCTCGCTGGTCGCCGTCACCAGCTCCTGGGCCGTCATCTGGAAGCAGCCGTCACCGTCGACGGCCCAGACGGTGCGGTCGGGACGGCCGACCTTGGCCCCGATGGCGGCGGGAACGGCATAGCCCATCGTGCCCAGGCCACCGGAGTTGACCCAGGTGTAGGGGTGGTCGAACCTCCAGTACTGGCTCGTCCACATCTGGTGCTGGCCGACGCCGGCCACCACGATGGTGTCGTCGGGCGTCGAGTCCCGCAGCTGCTCCAGCACGTACTGGGGCTTGAGCGGACCGTCGCCGCCGAAGGTCTGGTCGTAGGTCAGCGGGTACTTCTCCTGCCACTCCCTCAGCTGGCGGCGCCAAGGGTTGCGGTCGGGCTGGGCCTCGCTCCCGCCCAGCTCGCGCACCGCCTTCACCAGCTCCTCGATCACCAGCCGGCAGTCACCGACGATGGGGACGTCGGGGCGGCGCACCTTGCCCAGCTCGGCGGGGTCGACGTCGACGTGGATGATCTTGGCGTCGGGGGCGAAGCCGTCGACCTTGCCGGTGACCCGGTCGTCGAAGCGCGAGCCGAGGGCGATGAGCAGGTCGGCCCGTTGCATGGCGGTGACGGCGGTGTAGTTGCCGTGCATGCCGGGCATGCCCAGGCACAGAGGGTGGTCGTCGGGGAAGGCGCCCCGGGCCATGAGGGTCGTGACCACATGGATGCCGGTCAGCTCGGCGAGCTCCT
>JAHWJQ010000024.1 GCA_019348305.1 Actinomycetota bacterium | reverse complement strand
GATCTCACTGGCCCAGGAGATGAGCCTGTCGTTGAGGTTGGTGGGCACGGCACCCCTCCTTTCTGTCGTTGTCGTCGTGTGGCCGGCGGGAGTCGAACCCGCATCCTCAGAGTGGCATCCTGAGGTCCTCGCCGTTGAACGACGACCACGTGAAGTTGGATCGGTGAAGCGCTACCAGCGAGGCGCTCGAACCGCCGGTCATCGGTTTTGGAAGACCGCTACGCCACCACTGGCTCGAGGCCAAGGGGAGGACGCTGGGAACTTCGGCCAGGAGGGCGGTGCGTTACCAGCGCATGGGTCTGCCGGTATCGGCAGCATCCCATCGCCCCGGCGTCGCCTCGTGGTCGAGGACTGTTCCGGGTGGCCACGCGTACCCGCCGAAGCCCGACAGGGCTTGGCCCTCGAGCGTTTTTCGTTCGGCGGTGAGCCTGCGTGCCATAGGAGAAGTGATGGTGCAAGACGGGCGAGGCGCGGTCAACGGAATTTCCGTCCGAGGCGAGTCGCTACTACTTCGGCACCTCTGTGATCGTGTGACGGACGTCCTCTTCGAAGACGGCCCGTTGCCGTAGTCGCATAGCCGCCGCCAGCGCCGGGTCCCACGGCGTATCGGCCACCGATCCGTCGAAGGCAACGCTGGACCGGTCGGCCGCGGACAGGTAGGCGGTCGCCGTCATCTCCCACGGCTGGGCGTCGAAGAGCTCGACGAGATGGCGGACGATCAGCACTCCAGCGGGGTCGAAGTCGGCATGGCAGCGAAGCCGGCACCCGGCGGCAACCAACTGGCGGAGCAACGTCAGCACGGCGACGTTGGGCCATCCTCCGGTGCACACCACCGGGGCGGCGGCATACCCCTCATGCGACGCATGGGCGACGACCGACGGGTTCTCGACGACGAGCACGTCAGAAGCGGCGGGACGCAGGGACCAGCGCTGGAGCTGCGACAGGGTGAGCACGACCGGCTCACCGGCCTGGGCCATGGCCGCACACGTCGAGTCGACCGGATTGACGTTCTCGGGCAGGGGAACGCCGGCGAGGTGGAACAGGAGCACCGTCGGCGACAGCTCGTCCGTCGCCACGCCGGCCGAGGACCACACCGCCCGGACGACCTCGGCCCGGCGAACGCGGCCGCTGCCACCTCGCAGCGCGAGGGCGTCGACGACGAGGGCGGCGATGGGCTGGCCCGGATCCAGCGCGTGCGGATCACCGAGCACATCGGCCGCAATGTGGGCGAGCACGGAAGGGCGTGCGGCCGGCGCCAGGACCCGATCGAGCACGGCCACCGCCCGTTCGAGGCGAAGGCGATGGGCGGCGACGTGCCCGCCCGGAATCCCTTGGCTGCGCACCGAGCGCGACCATTCGGCGACGTCGAGGCGCGCAGCCTCGCCTTCGAGCCACGACCACAGCGCCTCCCGCCGGGCCCGGTCCTGACGCCGTTCGAGGGAGCGGTTGCCGAGGGGCCCCACGAGCTCCTCGACGGCTGCCCGCACCCCTTCCTCACCAGACACGCCGAGCGCCCGCGCCACCTCGCCGACCCGCACGCGAGGCGACGGCGGCGGAAGACGCTCGAGGCCCAAGAGGTCGGCCAACGCCGTGCGCGACTGGTCGGAGAGGTGCCGGACGGTGACCGACGTCACCGGCCGGTCCGACGCCGAGAACCGCCGCGCCAACTCCTCCCACAGCGGCTCGAGGTCCGGGCGGCTGGCGCGAGCGGCCCCGGTCACGTCGAGACGAGCTCGAGTGGCGCGGTGCGCCGCTCGCGGCCGTCCCACACGAAGCGAGACGTCGTCACCGGCTCGCCCGGCTCGGCGGGATGCAGGTGGTGGATGGCGATGCCGTCGAGGCTGTCGTAGGCGCACCACTCGTGGTCGCTCGTGAAGATGGCGTCGAGATCCCATGCCACGAACATGCCGAAAAGCTGGCGGCGGTTGACCACATCTACACCGGCGAACAGCTCGTCGAGCAGGATCAAGCGCGGGCACCCCGGCAGGTCCGACGGCGTGCCGCCCCCGTCGTAGTGGGCGGCGACGGCGGCGAGCATCGGGAGGTGCAGCGCGATCGACCGCTCGCCCGTCGAGAGCCGGGCCAGCCGCTGGGCCGTCGCCGCCTGGTAGCCGTCGCTGTCCTGGTGCCTGAGCTCGAGCACGAAGCGGTGCCAGCGCCGGTAGTCGAGCGCCTCGCGAAGGCGGTCCTCCCATCCTGCGGTGCCGTCGAGCCGGGCCCGGGCATCGGCCAGGCGCGCCCGGAAGAAGGCGTACATCCCCTGGCGCTCGTCTTCGGTCCAGTCGGCGGCGTCTCTCAACAGGAGGTTGCGAGCTGATCGCACGGCGGCCGATTGCTCGGGGTCGACCTCCCACTTCAGGCGCACGCCGACTCCGGAGGCCTCGGTTCGGACCTCCACGAGTTCGTCGTTGACGCCGTCGACCAGTTGGCGGGCCCGACGGAGCCGCTCAGCGACGGCGACGCGGACGTTGCCCGACAGTGTCTCGTCGAACAACCGGTGCTCGTCGTCGCGGAACTCCTCTTGCGCGGCGAGCAGGTCGCCCTGGAGTGCCATCACCGTCGCCGCGACCGACCGGCGGAGACCGCCGCTCGTGGTCCGCAACGTCCACCAACCACCGTCGGACTGGTCGAGGGTCACCTCGATACGGCCGAGGAGTGACTGGCGGGCCACATGAAGCGTCTCGTGCAGCTGGCCCTCGGCTCGCGAGAGCGCCGGGTCGTCGGGCGCCGCGTCCCCCGCCGATGCCAGGACGGCGCGACTGGCGTCGACGACGTCGCCGACGCCGGCGAGCTCCTCGTGAGGAAGGGGGATGTCGGCATCGGCCGCCAGACCGTCGGAGACGCCGGCCGAGAACTGACGGTGAGCCTCCTCTCGGCGAGCTTCGACGTCGACGCGGCGGCCCTCGATCTCGGCCGCCTTGGCCTCGAGGGTGGCAACGGCCTTGGCCAACTCGACCCGCCGGATGCGCAGTGACTTTGCCGCGGTCTCCTGGCGCTGTCGCTCCACCAGCGCCGCGTCGATCCGATCCTGTACCTCCCGGAAGCTGGCCCCCACCGTCTCGTCGAGCGCCCGCAGCCGGGCCTCGAGGTCGGCCGCCTCGCGCTCGGCGTCCTCACGGCGGCGAGCGGCGTTCTGGGCCGAGGCCACGGCGCGATCACGGGCGCGCTCAGCCGCCGTCAGTGCCGCCACCGCTCGCGCCGCGTCTCGGCGCCGGTTCGTCCACGCCGCCACGGCCCGGTCGAGGCGGACCAGCCGCTCGTCGTACTCGTCGAGCGCGTCCGGATCGGTCGGCAACCGGTGCGCCGCCGCCAGCCGCGTGAGGGCTAGCTGCGCCTGGCGGGCCGCTTCTTCGGCCTGGCGCAACTGCTGCACCGCCCGCTCGACCCGGCCCGCGGCATCGTGGGCGCGCTGGCGAGCGATCTCGTGGGCCAGCCTGGCGTCCTCGACTGCGTCGCCCGCTGGGAACGAGGCCACCTCCGCGTCGATGGCGCAACGCTCGCGGTCGAGCACCTCGATGCCGTGGCCGATCTCGGCAGCGGCGCGAGCCAGGGCGGCGAGCTCGTCGTCGATCTCTGCCATCCGATCGCGTCGAGCACGCTCCTGGGCGGCGGTGCCGATGAACCGGGCGCGGGCGTCGGGCCCCCGGCCGGCCAGGGGCCCGAATCGGAACGTGCCGTCGAGGCCGACCGCCGGTCGCCCCTCCCCCGGCTCGACGCCGATGACCGAGTCGACAAGCACCACCGACGCCAGGATGGCCTCCACCACCTCGACGGGGACCTCACCATCCTCCGCGCCGGAGGCCACGATGACCGAGGCCAGCGACCGCTGCGTCGGCGAAGGCAGGAAGGGCGCCGCGAAGGCGTCGGCCACGGGCTCTGGCAGGACGAGTGCGCCGCTGGCGTCGACCCAGGCGTCGAGCAGCCCGACGGCCGAGAGCGCCGATTCCACTCCCTCGCGTTCGACCGTCGTGACATCGGCATGGAAGTCCAGGAGCCGCCACAGGGGGGCGCCGGCGCGGCCCTCCCGGGCGCCTGGCGTCCGCCACAGCGCGGCCTCCGGCTCTGGTGCGCGCCCGGCCGCCAGCGCGGCCCGCTCCTCGCCGAGGTTGGCCGCGTCGGCGTGGTTGTCGGCGAGGTCGACCTCCGCCTGCGCCCGCCGCACGGCCAACGCCTCGAGCGCCGGTGCCGCCACTCTGGCGACGAGCGCCAAGGCGGCGCGGGGGTCGGCGCCCCGCTCGTGATGCAAGAGGCTGTGGCGCACCGCTTCCAGATCAAGAGCGCGGCACCCCGACGCCCATGTGGCGATCTCACCACGGAAGGTCGCGACGGCGTCGACCATCGCGGCCTCAGCTGCGGCCGCGGCGGTCACCGCGTCAGCTCGCAGGGACCGTTCCTCCTCAGCCGCTTCCTCGCGATGCCTTCGCTCGACGATCGCCGCCTTGAGGCGCGACAGCGCCTCCCGCACCTCGCGGCTGGCCGCCCGCTTCGTCGTGAGCCACGCGCACACCATCGCGTCCGCGGCGTCTGGCTCGAGGCCGGCGACCTCGTCGACGATGGCGGCGGCGTCGGCGTCGTCGCCCAACCGGGTCACGTCGTCTCGTGCCGTCCGTTCGGCGGACGATGCCGCGCCCAGGCGGTGACTGGCGTCGGCCACCTCGTCCTCGGCCCGCCGCAGTTCGTCGTTCGTCTCGGCTGCGGCCGCGTCCTCCGCACCCGCCCGACCCCGGGCCCGTCGCGCCTCTTCCCGAAGGGGCACGAGCTGGCCGCCGGCCTTGTAGGCATCGAGGTTCTTGAGGGAATCGACCTCGGCGGCGAGGGTGGCCATGGTCTGCTCGGCCGCCGCCAGGTCGTCTTCGACGCGGTGCTCCTCGGCCCCCTCCTGTTCCAGCTGCGCGCCCGTGGTGCGCTCGTCGCGGGTCACCGCGTCGCGCTCGTTCTGCGTCGAGCGCACCCGCCCGGCCATGGCCGTAAGAATCGTGCGGGCGTAGGTGCGGTTCTGGCGCTGGAGGCGCTTGATCACCGAGAGGTCGGCCTCGAGCTGCTCGATGCTCGCCTTCCGGCGGTCGAGGCGCTCGAAACCCTCGGCCACCTCGGTGATGCGGTACTCGTCGACGGGCGGGAGCGACGCGGTCAGGATCTCGGAGAGCTTGTCGGGCGTCAGGTCCTGGGACACCTTCTCCTGGCGCAGCGCGAGCAACGTCGTGATCACCGCGTCGTACTGGCGGACATCGAAACCGGCGAACAGGTGCGCCCGAACCGACGCCCGGTACTCCTCGGCGCTCTCGTAGACGGTGCCGCAATCGCCGAGCGCGTGGACGAGGGCCTTGCGGGACAGCAGGGGTGAGCGGTCCTCGTCGAGCAGCTGGAGCGACTCGCCCACCACGAGGCTCGTCGTGAACCAGTCGCGCTCGACGTTGCGGGTGCTGGTGGACGCCCGCAGCCGCACCCCGATGGTGAACGTCTCTTCGCCGGCCCGGAACTCGGCCCACAGGAACCCGATGCGCCCGGTGCCGTCGGCACCGGTCATGAGTCGGTCATAGAGGCCGCCGCGTGACTTCTGAGCCGACGACAGGCGACCCGGGAGCACGCTCGCGTCGAACAGGAACGGAAAGAGCAACTCGAGCGCCATCGACTTGCCCGAGCCGTTGGCGCCACGCAGCAGCAGCCGCCCGTTGTGGAACGTGAGGACTTCGTCGTCGTACCGCCAGACGTTCAGCAGGCCCGCCCGGGTCGGCTGCCATCTCATCGCGCTTCCTCCTCGATGTCGTCGAACAGGGTGCCGGTCGCGCCGACGAGGCGTGGAGCGGCCGCTGCATACCTCGCCAGCGCCGGCCGCGGCCGGACGACCTCGGGACCGCCCTCCTCGGTCGGCGGGTCCACCCGGACGAGGTCGAACCGGGCCAGCAGCGCCACCGCCTCCGCGGCAAGACGAGCAGGCCCCTCCCCTTCGCGGTGCTGGCGGGCCCATGCCGGGTGCTCCGCCAACAACCCACCGACGGCATCGGTCAGCGCCGGCATGGGCACCTCCACCAGCACGCGCCGATCGAGGATGTCGCCGCGCACGAAGCTGGCCACGAGGAGGAGGGCCACCTGCTTCACCGTGCTCGACGGCGCCGGGAACTCATCGTCGGTCGCCACCCGCTCGGGGTCGATCGCCATCACGCCCTCCGCCCGGTGCTCCATCACGAAGCCGGCCTCGGACATCCGGTCGCGGAGCCACTTCCGACCGGCCGGGTTCTCGAGATAGGCGACCTGCTCGGGCGTGAGGTCCTCGAAGTGCACGACCGGATCGTCGATGACCCTCCTGGCGATCGAGTGGCGGATCCAGCGCAACCGGGTCTCGTCGTCACGGTCATCGGGCTCGCCGTAGCGCGGCTCGACGGTCAGCGCCGCCGTCGCCGCCTCGGTCGTCTCGACATCGACACGCGACGGCGGGACCTCAGAGGCGAGGAGCCGGTGCAGGCGCCCCGTGTCGACGAAGACCATGGCGTTGCCGTGCTCGTTGTCGACGAAGGAGTCGGGGTCGCCACCTTCGAAGCGGACGATCCCCCACCGGGCCAGGAGCAGCAGGGCGTCGATGAACGCCGCCCGCTCGCGGTGGCGGGCGGTGTCGAGCCGGGCCGGCCCGCCGGCGGCCAGCGCACCGGCCAGGATGCCGATGGTCGTCACGGGGTGCCCGGAGAGCTCGGCCAGGCTCAGGCAGAGGAGCTCGTAGCGGCGTCGATCGAAGGGCGCCCGCTCGCCTCGTGCCCGTCGTGCCGTGCGACTGGCGTCGGGTGAGGGCGAACGTTTCGCCAGTCGCGCCGTGCGCCCCGCCGTGTCGACCGACAGCGTCCACCCGCACGTCTGCTCGAACCAAGGGATGAGCCACTCCTTGGTGCGAACGACGGCCGCGAACCCGTCGGCATCGGCCGAAGCATCGAGGATCGGCGTGCGCAGCAGCGTGCGGACGGCGACGCCGCGGTCGGCGTCGAGCTGGGCGGCGAGCAGCGACTCAGGCACCGCCGGCCTCCGCCACCGACGGCATCGGCGTAGCGCACTCGCCCGATGTGAAGACGATGGACACGCCGAAGTCGGGCGAGGTGAGGCGGCCGGCGTCGGTGACGATCACGGCGAAGGTGCGCGCTGATCGTGGGGGGATGAGGACGATCTCGATCTGGCCGTCGGCGCTGAGGGCTCGCCGGCGGCCGTCGCCGCCGACGGGGGCGGACAGGGCTTCGCCTATGAGCCCGAGCAGTTCCCGGAAGGACGCCGCATCGAGGTGGGCGAAGGACGACAGCGGCACGCGCCCCGACGTGGCCAGGGCGCGACGAAGCTCTCGGTCCCGTAGCAGCTCTTCGGCCTGGGCCCGCTGGCGCCGGGCGCGGACGGCTCTGGGGTCGGCGACGGGCCGCACCCTCCCCCGGTTCTGGATGGTGCCCGATGCCCGGAGGGAGGGGGCGACCTCCACCGGAGCCGCCCCCAGCCAGCTCGCGGTCGACGGGACGGCCTCGGCATCGGGATGCAGGAGGTGGGCGTGACGGGCCGGCCAAGCACCGAAGGCCACGTTGAACAGCACATGCGCTTCGTCCTCGCTGGCGGCGTGGCGGAACCAGCCGGCGAGGCGTCGGAAATCGTCGGCCACCGACGCGGACCGCCGACGCGCCTCCCATCGCCGCTCGAGCACCCGAAGAAGCTGGAGGATGGCCTGGCGGGCAACATCGAGGAGGGTCGAGATCCTCGGGTCTGATCCGTCTGCAGGGGCGAACCACACCACCAGCGCATCCCACCGACGGGCCCGTTCGGCCAGCCACCCGGGCGCCGGGTCCTCTTGGCCCAGCGGGGCCAGGTTCGCCCCCCGCAGCGCGGTGTCGTGGAGCACAGCGATGCCCGCCCCGTCCCGCAACCGCGCGATGGCGGCAGCCACGCGCCGAGTCGGTCGATCGACCCCGGTGATGTACTCCTGCAGGTAGGCGACCGTCTGGCGCTTCACCTCGAGGAACACCTCGTCGTCGGCGGCATCGTCGCGCACCAGGCGCTGGAGGTGACGGTTGAACTGCCGAAGGCTCGCGATCATCGACTCCAGGTGGCCTTCGACGGCGGCCAGCGTCGTCGCCACCCGCCCCGCGTCGATGGCCCGGGCGTCGTCGGAGATGAGCCGGTGGAGATCGCCGAGCCCGTCGGCGATGGCGTCGAGGACCGCCGGCTGCAGGCTGACGGCCCGGCCCAGCTCGGCCAGCGCCCACTGCACGCCTCCGATGGCCGCCTCGCCCTGGGGGGTGAGCGACCACTGCAGGTTCCGGCGCTCGAACTCCTCGGGGGTGGCGTAGTGGGCGGCGTGGTCCTGCATCACGTCGAGCAGGTGCCAGCCCACGAGCTGGTCGAGGCTGAACCGAAGCTGGTCGTCCGTCACCGGCTCGTCCCACCCGGCTGATTCGAGAGCCGACCGCACGTGGTCGAAGCGCAGCGCCGGTTGCAGGACAGCGGCGTCCTGGAAGACGCTCAGCACGGCGGTGTGCAGCTCGCGCAGGTTGCCGCTGGTGAACGCGAACAACTCCGGCGGCAGGCACCTCCAGGGGCGGTCTCCGCTCCGCATGTCCCAGTCGTACCAGAAACGAGTCACACCCGTGTCATTTCTTCAGCTCCGGCAACCTCGCACGCCTCGAACCCGGCGTCGCGACGACGATCGCACGCGGGTAGGACAGCGAAACGCTCGCCCGACCGGGAGCCGGCCGAGCCATCCGCCGGTCGCTGCGTTACCTCGAGTTGATGATGCTGCAGTGGAAGGCCAGTCCGCCCTCTCGGTGGGGAGCGGGGCTGATTTCGTCCACCTGCGCGCCCGCGTCCTCGATGAGCACCCGTTCACCGCTCCCGTCCAGCGCGGCTTCCAACACCCGGTTGTACGGGCCGTCGATGGTGCGCTTGAACAGCACCCGCTCCCGGGCGGGATCCCAGACGGGCGAGCTGCCGGTGATCGTCGCGGCCACCCGGCCGGTTCCGGCGTCGAGCACGAGGATGCGGCCGGCGGAGGACACCAGGACCGTCTCCCGACCCGCCCACGCGTACTGATCCACTTTGCCGTCGTAGATCGTGCGGTGCTGCCCCGATCCGAGGTCGAAGGCCATGAGGGCGAAACCACCCGATCGCTGGTAGGTCACGAGGGATCCGTCTGGAGACCAGCCGGGATTGGTGCCGATCGAGTCGACGAGGCTGCGGTCATCGCTCCCGTCGATGCTCATCACCCGCAGCGTCTGGTTCTGGGTCGCGACGTAGGCGATGTGGGTCCCGACGGGAGACAGAGCCACCATCCCGTTCGGGTTGTCGCCGTTGAGGACGCGGCCTGGGCCGCCTGCGACGTCGGTGAGGACGAACTCGAAGGCGTCGTGCTCGGGCGGTTGGCGAAGGTCGACGAAATCCGGCCACAGCAGTGCAGCACTGTCCGGCATCCACTGGGGACGGCCGTTGACGCGGCCCTTTGCCAGCACCCGATGCTCGCTGCCGTCAGGGCGGACGGCCTGCACGGTCTCCTGAGCCACCGCCCAGGCGATGTGGGAGCCGTCAGGGGCCCACGCTGGGCCGTGGACCCCTCGCGGCGAGTCGGCCAGTTTGCGGGCGCGGGCCGTTGCGTGGTCGAGGACGAAGATCCCCCGGCAGTCCGGGCCCGCTCGGAACGGCGCCGCGGTCGCCGGCTTCGGGGCGGCAGGCCGCGGCGTTGCAGTGCGCCGCGGCTGTTGCGTCGTTGCCGGGGCCGGGACAGGGACTGCCTCGACTGAGACAGGAACGGGCGGCGTGGTCGTTGTCGTCGCGAGGGTTGCCGGGACCGCGTCGGTGCCGGCGTCGAGCGGAACAGGACCACGGCTGGCGCGGGGCCTGTTGTTCCCGACCACCACCCGCTCGCTGCCCTCCCCGGCCGACAGGCGGTCGTTGCCTCGCCGCGTCTCAGCCGACGCCGCGCCGAGCAGCCCCGAGACAAGGAGCAGCACCGTTGCCGCGAACAGCCAGCGCGACGCCACCCACCGAGGCCCGGCACCGCGCTTTATGACTTCCATGACGGCTCCCCCGAGTCGGGAGGTGACGCGCTTCGTCACGCTCCCGCTTGCCTCCATCGGTACGAAGAGCACCGAGTTGAGGCACCGGCACGTCGGATGAGGACGGAGGCGGCGCGACGTGTGGGTCTTCCTGGCGACCAACAGTGGGCAAACGACCGGGTGTCACGACCAAAAGGACCCAAACGATGCGAGGTGCTACCCGCCGGCCATGGCGCCGATGACGTAGAAGGGCTCGGCGCCGGCAGCCACACCGTCGGGCAGAGGGGCGTCCGGCGGTTCGTGGGACACGTCCTGCTCGCCCACGAAGAAGCGCACGAAGGGCCGGCGGCGGTGGGTGGCGTGGTCCCTGATCGTCCCCCGCAGCACCGGGTAGCACGACTCGAGGGCGTCGATGATTGCCCGCTGGGTCACCGGGCCCTCGACCTCCAGGCACACCTCACCGGTCACCTGCGCGAGCGTGCGAAGGTGGGCGGGCAGCCGGACCCGGATCACAGCAGGGTCTGCACCTCGACCGAGAGCACGGGCGGCAGGTCCCGCACGATGGCCTCCCAGCTGTCGCCGGCGTCGGCCGACGCGTAGACCTGGCCGCCGGTGGTCCCGAAGTAGACGCCGCAAGGTTCGAGAGTGTCGACGGCCATGGCGTCACGCAGGACGTTGACGTAGCAGTCGCTCTGGGGCAAGCCCCTTGTCAGCGGCTCCCATTCGTTGCCGCCGCTGCGGCTGCGGTACACCCGCAGCTTCCCCTCGGGCGGGAAGTGCTCGGAGTCGCTCTTGATGGGCACGACGTAGACGGTGTCGGGCTCGTGGGCGTGGACGTCAATGGCGAAGCCGAAGTCGCTCGGGAGGTCGCCGCTGACCTCGTACCAGGACTCGCCGGCATCGTCGCTGCGCATGACGTCCCAGTGCTTCTGCATGAACAGCACACTGGGGCGCGAGGGGTGCATGGCGATGCGGTGGACGCAGTGCCCCACCTCGGCCTCGGGGTCCGGGATCCCTTCTGAGCGCAGCCCCCGGTTGACCGCTCGCCAGGTCTTGCCGCCATCGTCGGTCCGGAAGACGCCGGCGGCCGAGATGCCCACGAACATACGGTCCGGTTGGCCAGGCTCGATGACTATCGTGTGCAGGCACAGCCCGCCCGCCCCTGGCTGCCAGGACGGCCCGGAGCCGTGGCCGCGCAACCCGGACAGCTCGCCCCACGTGCGCCCGCCGTCGGTGGAGAGGAACAACGCTGCGTCCTCCACGCCGGCATAGACCACGTCGGGGTCGGCCAGTGACGGCTCCAGGTGCCACACTCGGGCGAACTCCCACGGGTGCGGCGTCCCGTCGTACCACTGATGGGTGCCGGCCACGCCGTCGTAGCGGAACTCGTTGCCGACCGCCTCCCAGCTTCGACCGCCGTCGTCGGAGCGCTGGATGAGCTGGCCGAACCATCCCGTGGACTGCGACGCGTACAGCCGGTCGGGGTCCGCCGGTGACCCGTTCACGTGGTAGATCTCCCAGCCGCCGAAGAAGGGGCCGTCGATCTCCCACCGCTGGCGCCGCCCGTCGGTGGTGAGGATGAAGGCGCCCTTTCGGGTACCCACCAGCACCCGTACCCCCGTCATGGTTCGCCTCCTCGTGAGCCCGTCGACCAGCAGCCCAAGATATGCGAGCCGGGGTGGGAAGCTCAGGCGGTGACGACCAGCAGGAGGGGGAGCCGGCTGGGCAGGGCGGTGTCGCCCATCCGCCTGCCGGGCATCATGTTGCTGTTCGCCCTCGTCTACGGCACCACCGGCTACGTCTTGCTGGAGGGCTTCGGCCTGCTCGACGCCCTCTACATGACGGTGACCACGCTGACCACCGTTGGCTTCGGGGAGATCGAGCCGCTGAGCCCGCCAGGCAGGGCCTTCACCATCACGCTGATCACCATCGGGTTCGCGGCTGTCTTCCTCCTCGTCTCGGCTTTGACAGCTTCGTTGGCCAGCGGCCACCTTGGCAGGCGCCTGTCGAGGAGAGGGATCGTGCGCCGGATCGAGAGGATGCGGGACCACTACGTCATCTGTGCCTTCGGCCGGGTCGGTCGAGCCGCGGCCGAAGAACTCGTGCGCGAGGGAGTCGAGGTCGTACTGGTGGAGCCGAAGGACGAGCTCGAGCCGGTCCTGGTCGAAGCCGGGCTGCCCTACCTGATCGACGACCCCACCAAGGAGGCTGTGCTCGAAGAGGCGGGCATCCGACGGGCCAAGGCACTCATCTGCGCGGTCGACTCCGACGCCGTGAACGTCTACATCACGCTCACCGCTCGGTCGCTCAACCCTGAGCTGTTCATCATCTCCCGGGCATCGAGCATGGAGTCGGTGGAGACGCTCAAGCGGGCGGGCAGCAACCGGGTCGTCTCTCCTTACAGCGTGAGCGGCAGCCGAATGGCCTCACTCGCCCTGCGCCCGGCAGTACTCGAGTTCGTCGACATGGTGGCGGTGGCGCCAGGGTTGAGGATCGAGGAGCTGGTGGTGGGCGAGGGGTCGCAGCTCGCCCTGCGCACAGTCCGCGACGTGTGCAGCCCCTACCCCGGCACGATGATCCTCGCCCGCAAGAGCGCCAGCGGTGAGTTGCTCGTGCCGCCGGCAGCCGACACGCTGTTGTCCCCCGGCGACCTGATCATCGTCGTGGGCCCCACTGACCTCCTCACCCGCATGGCCGAGAGCGCCAGCCGGTAAGCCGGCGACCGCTCCTAGGCTGGGTGCCGTGGGTGCGCCGCCCGGCGTGATGTGGCAGCCGTCGCTGTTCGGCAGTGACGAGGCGGCCGTCGACGTCGAGTTCAGCTCTGTTCGCCGCGTGAGCCTTGACGAAGAGGCGTGGGTCGACCATGCCCCGGGCTGGGTGCGAGGCGCCGATCTCCTCTTCTCCGACATCCTCGACCGGGCCCCGTGGGCGGCCCACGACCGCTGGATGTACGAGCGCCGCGTCGCCGAGCCACGCCTCACGGCGCGGGGCTGGGATGACGTACCGGCCGCCGTAGAGCCGGCGCGGCTCGCCCTTTGCGCACGCTACGGCGTCGAATTCTCCTCGGTGGGGTTCAACCTCTACCGTGACGGGCGCGACAGCGTCGCGTGGCATGGTGACCGGGTGGCCCGCGACCTGCCCACTGCGGTGGTGGCCATCGTGTCCCTCGGCGGCCGCCGGCCCTTCCTCCTCCGACCGAGGGGCGGAGGGCGCTCGCGGCGCTTCGACGTCGACGCCGGCGACCTGTTGGTGATGGGGGGCGCCTGCCAGCGCACCTGGGACCACAGCGTTCCCAAGCGGGCGGCGGCCTACGCCCGCATCAGCATCCAGTTCCGCCACGCCTACTCCTGAGACCCCCGGGCCGGCGGCAGCGAGTCGAGGGAGTGGGTGAAGCTGCGATGATTGCCTATGCGTTACGTCGCGGCCTCTGCTGAAGACCGGGTCCTCGTCTCTCGGTCGGTCCACCTTCCAGACCAGGAGCAACCAGAACCGATCGGTACGATCCATGCCGTCGACCCGCAGCAGTGCGAGTCGTCGGTGATGACCCTCTGCGGGCTCGACGCCGATGGTCTGCGGCGGCTGGAAGATTGGACCTTCGACGCCACGCCATCGCCCCGGAAGTGCCCAACATGTGTTGCGAGAGCAGCCTGATCACCTTGATCCTCGTCAACACCGAGACCGTGCCCGGCCAAGAGATCGTCACGCTCGTCGGGCTCGTGCAGGGCAACACCATCCGCGCCAAGCATCTCGGGCGCGACATCGGCGCCTCCCTCAAGAACCTGGTCGGCGGAGAGCTGCGCGCTTACACCGAGCTCATGAGCGAGGCACGGCAAGAGGCGATGCAACGCATGATCGATCAGGCGGCCGCGCTGGGGGCGAACGCAATCGTGAACGTACGCTTCACGACGTCCCAGGTCGCCAACGGTGCAGCGGAGCTCTACTCCTACGGCACCGCGGTCGTGGTCGCTCCCGTCGCCGCCGCTGCGGAGTGACGTGGGGATCGACCTCTTCTTCGGGCTCGTCCTCCCGGTACTGCTCCTCGTAGTGGGCGGCGCGGTGGGAAGGCTGAAGGACCATCGCCACGAGGCGTCGCTGCGCCGCCGGGAAGCCGAGCTCGCCGGGTTCGTCGTGACAGCCATGCCACGCATCCCGGGCCGTCCGGAGCCGGTGCGGGCGAGCCTCGTCCTCGGCGAAGTGGTCATCGCCTCGGACTACGGTAAGCAATCCGTGGCCCGGCTTCGCAACCTCGTCGGCGGTGAGCTCCGCTCGTACCGACGGCTCGTCGACCGCGGGCGGAGAGAAGCTTTGCTACGCGCGGTCGACCAAGCCCGCAGCCGCCGCGCCTCGGGCATCGTCAACGCCCGGTTCGAGACTTCGATGATCACCGCCAACGCCGCCGAGGTCATCTGCTACGGCACCGCCATCGGCGACTGACGTGACTGACACCACCGGGCGCTCCGTCGTCGTCTTCAGCGACGAGGCCTCCGCCGAACCCGACGCCATGAGAGCCACTCTCCAGTCCCTGGCTGGAGTCACCGACGTCGCCAGCTCCCTCGATTACGGCGATCAGGGGATCGACCCGGCGGAGGTGGCCGCAGCTACAGCGACGACCTTTCACCAGCTCGGCGTGGCCGTCGTGGCGGCCGACCCCGACCAGCTGGCGTCGATGGCGGCGAGCGAGGACCCGCGTGTGGTGGCCGTGGAGCCCGAGCACATCCTCCACGCCATCTGCGACTACGGGTACCTCGAGTACCTCCGCGGCTACCGCGATGCCGCCGCTCACCTCCACGAGCGCCTCTCGGAGTCGGCAGCCGAAGCCGGAGCGGACGTGGCCGCTCCCTTCGCCGACAGCCCGTCCTTCACGTGGGGCCTCCAGGCCACCAAGGCCGCGGGGTCCCGGCGCAGCGGCCGGGGCGTCAGGGTCGCCGTGCTCGACACGGGCTTGGACCTCGCCCACCCCGACTTCGCCGGCCGCAACGTCGTCGCCACGTCCTTCGTCTCCAAGCAACCAGCCCAAGACGGGCACGGCCACGGCACGCACTGCATAGGCACAGCCTGCGGCCCGCAACGGCCGTCGGATGGTCGACGTTACGGGGTCGCCCACGGGACCAACCTCTTCGTCGGCAAGGTGCTGAGCGACCAGGGGTCGGGGAGCGACGCCGGCATCCTCGCCGGCATCGACTGGGCCCTCGCCAACGGCTGCAGGGTGATCTCGATGTCGCTGGGAGCCGACATCCGGGAGGTGTCGGCTGCCTACGAAGCGGTCGGCCGGCGCGCCCTGGCAAAGGGCGCCCTCATGGTGGCCGCGGCAGGCAACAACGCGTCCCGGAGCGCCCGCAACTTCGGCTTCGTGGGGGTTCCCGCCAACAGCCCGTCCATCATGGCGGTGGGGGCGGTCGATGCGCGGCTCGGCATCGCTGACTTCTCGGCCCGCAGCAACCCTGTCTGGGGCGGTCAGGTCGACATCGCGGGTCCCGGTGTCGGCGTCTACTCGTCGTGGCCCGTGCCCACCCGCTACAGGACCATCTCAGGAACGAGCATGGCCACGCCACACGTGGCTGGGGTCGCCGCCTTGTGGCACGAGGCGTCCGGTGCCACCGGAGCAGCGCTGTGGTCGAACCTCGTCAGGTCCGCCCGGCGCCTCCGGGTTCCGTCCGTCGACGTCGGCACCGGTCTCGTCCAAGCCCCCTGACATGACAGAGACGCGGATCACCGTGACGGTCGCCGAGGATCACCTGGACATGGTGGAGAACCTGGCCGCGCAACTGCGGGCGGCGGGGATGAGCGTGCACCAGGTGCTGTCCACCGTCGGGATCATCACCGGCTCGGTCGACTCGACGGCCCGGGACTCGATCGGCGCGGTCGACGGGGTCGCCGCGGTCGAGGAGGAGACGTCGTTCCAACTGCCTCCACCGGACGCCGAGGTCCAGTAGGCGATGGACTGCGGCGGAGGGGGTGGGATTCGAACCCACGGGGCTCTCGCCCTCCGGTTTTCAAGACCGGTCGATTCGGCCGCTCTCGCACCCCTCCAGGACCTGGCGGCCAGGCTACTGCCGCACCTGTGCCCGTAGCCCGGCGACCCACTCGTCGGCTTCCCGCCAGGCGGCCTCGGCGTCGCGGCGGATGACCTCTCCCTGTTCGCCGGCGGCGGGATAGGAACCCAGGAACTTGACCAGCCCCACGTCGGCCCGGAGGTTGCGGAGGCAGTCCGCCACCACCTCGTCCACGACGTGGCCGCTGAAGTCGATGATGAAGCAGTACTCGCCGAGGCTCTTCTTGGTGGGCCGGCTCTCGAACTTGGTGAGGTT
>JAHWJQ010000249.1 GCA_019348305.1 Actinomycetota bacterium | reverse complement strand
GAACCGCAACGCGAACGTCATCCGGGGGCGGGTGCGACTCGACCATCCACCCGGCTCGCCGTGAGCTGGGTTACGGTCTCGAGCTAAGAAAGCAGAGGGTGGAGCGTGTCACTGGTGGTTCTCGTCATACTTGCCGTGGTCTGGGCGGTCTTCCTTCTTCCCCAGCTCTTCCGAGCCAGGGCGGAACGTTCGACCGACTCCATCGGAATCTTCCGTCACCAGCTCTCGGTGCTCGAGCGCACCACCCCGGCCGGCGGCGCCTCGATCACCCGCTTGCGCCCGGCCCAGCGCCCGCACGCGGCCAGGACGCGTCCAGCGCCCCGCCCCACGTCGATCAACCGGGCGCCCGTCGCCCGCCCACACCACTCGGGTCGAGCACTGGCCCGCAAGCGCCGCCGCGACGTGCTGTGCGGGCTCATGGTTGCCATGGGAGCCTCCCTGGTGCTCAGCCTGATCCCCGCTCTGCGCATGATGCTCGTCCTGCACCTCTTGCTCGACGGCCTGTTCGTGGTCTACATCGCCCTGTTGGTGCGGGCCCGCAACCTGGCGACCGAGCGCGACCTCAAGGTGCGCTTCCTGCCCACGCCCACGCCGCAACCCCAACTGCTCCTACGCCGCTCGGCCAACTGACCCCGCCTTCCGGCGGGCCCCGGCCCCGACGGTCCCAGGGCCGAGCACTCGCTGCTCGATCAGGCGGCCCTGGCTTCCCCGCTCCTCCTCCAGCGCGTGTCTCTGCCTCCGGAGGGGTCGCGAGTGGCCCGGTAGCATGACCGGGCTCGGGGGTGTAGCTCAGTTGGCAGAGCGCTACGTTCGCAACGTAGAAGTCGGCGGTTCGAATCCGCTCACCTCCACCGTAAAACCGCTGGTCAAGCCCCCTTTCTCTCCCGCTTAACCCCTTCGATCTTCCTCGCTGCTACTCCGGCGCTACTCCAAACGGCCAATCTGGAGTAGCGTCGACCGCCAGAGCAGACCTCCAGAGGAGGAGGACGAGTGCGCGGTCACGTCAGGGAGCGGAGCCCTGGAGCCTGGGAGCTGCGGGCCTACGCCGGGCACGACGCCCTGAGCGGGCGCAAGCGCTACAAGACCAAGACCGTCCGCGTGAGAGGCCGCCGAGAAGCGGAGAGGGCCCTGGCCGCCTTCGTCACCGAGCTCGAGACCTCCGGCGTGGCCGCCGACGGCACCTTTGGGGAGCTGGTCGAGCGCTGGATCGCCACCGCCGTGCCCGGCTGGTCACCGGCCAACGAGGTCACCGTTCGCAACGCGGTGTCGTACTACCTCGGCCCCCTGCTCCCCGTGAAGCTGTCCAAGCTCGGCACCGCCGACCTCGACGCCTTCTACGGCGCCCTCCGGGCCCGCGGCGGCGCAAAGGGCGGCCCGCTGTCCCCCTCCTCGGTCGCCCGGGTCCACGGGGTTGTTCGCCTGGCCCTGGCTCAGGCCGTGGCCTGGGGCTGGCTGCGGGAGTACCCGGCGGCCCGTTCGTGGCCGGGGCCCGGACTGTTGCGCGTGATCCAACCTCGCGCCCCCGTGGCGGTCCTGGCCCTGCTCCAGCGGGCCGAGCAGGACGACAAGGCGTTCGCCGTGTTCCTGGTGCTGGCGGCGGTGACCGGGGCACGCCGGGGCGAGCTGGTGGCGCTGCGGTGGTCCGACCTCGACCTCGAGCGCGGCGCCCTCACCATCACCCGGGCCATCTCCGAAGGCGTCGACGGGCCGGTCGAGCACCCGCGCCCGAAGACGCGGGGCTCGGTTCGCCGCCTTGCCCTCGACGAGGCCACGGTCGCCATCCTCGCCGCCCACCGTTGCCGGCACGCCGAGGCCGCTGCCGCGTGCGGCGCCTCGCTGCCGGGCGATGCATTTGTCTTCTCCCACGAACCCGACGGCTCGGTGCCGTGGAAGCCGGGCTACGTCAGCCTCAAGTTCCGCCGCCTGCGCCACTCGGTCGGGCTGGACCAAGTGCGACTGCACGACCTGCGCCACTTCGTGGCTACCACCCTCCTCGGTGCCGGGGTCGACCTTCAGACCGTCGCCGGCCGCCTCGGCCATGCCGGTGGCGGGAGGACGACGCTTGCCGTCTACTCGCACTTCCAGCAGGCCGCCGACCGCAACGCCGCTGACCTCCTCGGCAAGCTGCTCTCGCCGGCGCAGCCAGTACCTGTCGACGAGGGCAAGTCGGTTGGTCGGGACGTTACGCAGAAGCCGGCCCCCTCTGCACAACCACTGGCTCAGTTGCTCAACGACTAGGTATGAGATTGCTACTCGTACGCCTTGCGCCGCCGCCGAGCAGCTCGGGGCGGAGATCTGCCTGGCCACCGGGGACGACACGCCACTTCGCCAGGCGACCGACCGCCGCGGATTGGCACTGCGGTTGGTCGGCGGCTGAGGCCCGGGTTGCTGCGTAGGTTGCCGTGTCAGTTGCGCGCTCGGTTGCCATGGGGGTGGGTTCAAGGGGTCCGCGCAAAACCTCGGCCAGTCAACGACGTTTGTTGACTCGACTGAGGGAGGGTTCGATGGCATCACGGCTGACAGCGGAGCAACGACAGCTGGCACGGCGACTGCAGGCGAGGGGATGGAGCCTGCGCGAGATCGGCGCGGAGGTGGCCTGCTAGCATGAGGCAGTTCGGGTCGGCCTGCGGGACGAGCCGGTCCGACCGAATACTCACCACGAGTGGACGCCTCGGCGGGGTCGACTGACGCTCGAGGAGCGGGAGGAGATCCTCCTCGGGCTTCATCAGCACGAGAGCTTCACCGACATCGCACGCCGGCTCGGCCGTTCGGTGTCCACGGTGTCTCGGGAGGTTGGTGCGAACGGCGGCTGCAACGACTACCGAGCCTGGCGGGCGCACGGCCGGGCGCGGGAGCGAACGCGTCGCCCCAAGCGGGCGAAGCTCAGCTGCCCCCGACTGGTGGCCCAGGTCGAGGACTGGCTCGAGCAGTGGTGGTCGCCGGAGGAGATCGCCCGGCGGTTGCGGCTCGAGTTCGCCCACGATCCGATGATGTGGGTGTCGCACGAGACGATCTACCAGTCGTTGTTCGTGCAGGGCCGCGGCGAGCTGCGCCGGGAGCTGACGCGGTGCCTGCGCACGGGACGAGCACAGCGCCGGCCCCAGCGCCGGCCCCCGCGCGGGCCGCTGTGGACAGCGCCGCGTGGTGGCGCCACGTCACCGTCCTCGCGCACGACTCCATGCGCGGCCGCGCCACCGGGAGCGCCGAGCACCGCCAGGCCGCCGCGTACGTCGCCGGCGCCTTCGCGCGCGCCGCGAGCTCCTCGATCGCATCCCACTGCTTCAGCAGCCGGAGCACGTCGCGGCGTAGCTCGTCCACCGTCGTACCCTCGGCTGCCGTTCGCACGATGACGCCGTGGTGAGCCGGCTTCACGTCGTCGAGGATGCGGCGCAGGCGTTTGCGCTCCTCGTCACTGAGGCGCTTCGAGATGCCGTAGGTGTCCGAGTTCGGGATCAGGACGACGAAGCGCCCTGGCAACGAGACCTC
>JAHWJQ010000248.1 GCA_019348305.1 Actinomycetota bacterium | reverse complement strand
TCTTCAGCCGCCTCCCCGAGCTCCTGGCCTGACCACCCGTCCCCCGGCGTTTGGGCAAAGTTGTCGTCGCATAGCGACGTTCAGGCTGCCCAAACTGACGGGGCGGGCGCTGCTACTCGGGCTGGTCGTCGCCGGCGACGGTCCAGCCGGCGCCCGAGACCCGCCGGGGCTCCCAGAACAGGCACCCCTCGGGGCAGGCGAAGGGGTCCGTCTCGTTCACGTCGATGCGACAGCGCAGGATGCGCTCGCCGCCGGCGGTCGAGCGGCCGACGAAGTGGCGGCAGTCCTCCCGGACTGAGGGCTCGGCCATGTAGACCATGGTCGCACGCTTCCCGGGAGACGACGATGGCCGAGCGGCTGGTGGTGATAGGCGGCGACGCCGGCGGCATGGCCGCCGCCTCGCAGGCGCGACGGCGGCGCCCCAACGACCTCGAGATCGTCGCCTTGGAGAAGGGCCGCTGGACCAGCTACAGCGCCTGTGGCATCCCGTACCTGGTGGGCGGCGACGTGGGCGGCCTGGAAGAACTGGTCGCCCGCAGCCCCCAGACCTTCCGCGACAGGTTCCGCATCGACGTGCGCACCCGCCACGAGGCGATGCAGCTCGACCTCGACCGGCGCAAGGTCGAGGTGCACGACCACGACCACGACCGCACTTACACCCTGGGCTTCGACCTGCTCCACGTGGCCACCGGGGCGCGGCCCCTGCGCCCACCGCTGCCGGGCATCGACGGCCGGCTGGTGCATGGGGTGCAGACGCTGGAGGACGGGGCCCACCTCCTCGACCACGTCCGTTCCGCCGCCATCCACCGCGTGGTGGTGGTGGGCGCCGGCTACATCGGCCTCGAGATGGCCGAGGCCTTCGTCAAGCGGGGGGCGGCGGTCACGGTGGTCACCGACCTCCCCCAGCCCATGGCCACCCTCGACGAGGACATGGGGGCGCTGGTGGCCGACGCCATGCGGGCCCAGGGGATCGACCTGCGGGTGGGCGAGCCGGTGGAGGGCTTCGACGGCGACGGCGTGCACACCAGCGCCAGCGGCGTGCTGCCCGCCGACCTGGTCGTGCTGGGCATGGGCGTCACCCCCAACAGCGACCTGGCCGCCGGCGCCGGCGTCGCCACCGGGGCGCGGGGCGCCATCAGCGTCGACCGCCGCCAGCGCACCAGCGCCGAGGGCGTCTGGGCCGCCGGCGACTGCTGCGAGTCGTTCCACCTGGTGTCGGGCCACCATGTCCACGTCGCCCTGGGCACCGTGGCCAACAAGCAGGGCCGGGTGGCCGGCATCAACCTGGGCGGCGGGTACGCCACCTTCCCCGGCGTCCTGGGCACCGCCGTGACCAAGCTCTGCAGCCTGGAGGTGGCCCGTACCGGGCTGTCCTCGGCCGAGGCGGCCGACGCCGGCTTCGACTTCCAGGCCGTGACCGTGGACTCCACCACCCGCGCCGGCTACTTCCCCGGCACCGAGCCCATCAGGATCAAGCTCTTGGCCGAGCGCCAGAGCGGGCGGCTGCTCGGCGCCCAGATCGTCGGCCGCGAGGGGGCGGGCAAGCGCATCGACGTGCTCGCCACCGCGCTCACCGCCGGCATGACCGTCGAGGAGATGACCGCGCTCGACCTCTCCTACGCCCCGCCCTTCTCGCCGGTGTGGGATCCGGTGCTGATCACGGCCCGCAAGGCCGCCGAAGCCATCTCGGGCCGTTAACCGAGAAGCAACAATCGGGTCACGACCGAGAAACGTCACGTCGCCAAGCTGTCGCCAACCTGACCAGGAGGGGCGCATGGAGATCGACAGCGGGAACACCGCGTGGGTGCTGGTCTCGGCGGCATTGGTGTTGTTCATGACACCAGGGCTGGCCTTCTTCTACGGCGGCATGGTCCGCTCGAAGAACGTCCTCGGCATGTTGATGCAGAACTTCTTCGCCATGGGCCTGGTCAGCGTGCTGTGGGTGTTGGTGGGCTTCACCTTCGCCTTCGGCGGGGGCAGCAGCTTCATCGGCGACCTGAGCTACCTCGGGCTCCAGGGCCTGGAAGAGGGCCCCCTCTCCGGCTACGTCGGCGACTTCGCCGTTTCGATCCCCGTACTGGCCTTCGTCGCCTACCAGATGATGTTCGCCATCATCACGCCGGCGCTGTTCACGGGGGCCACCGCCGACCGGCTCAAGTTCAGCGCCTACGCGTTGTTCCTCGGCCTGTGGTCGGTGCTGGTGTACTCGCCCGTGGCCCACTGGGTCTTCAGCCCCAACGGTTGGCTGTTCAAGCGGGGCGCCCTCGACTTCGCCGGGGGCGCAGTGGTCCACATCAACGCCGGCATCGCCGCCCTGATGCTGGCCGTGGTGCTCGGCCGGCGGCGCGGCTGGCCGCATGAGCCGATGCCGCCGCACTCCCTGCCTCTCACCCTGCTCGGCACCGGCATCTTGTGGTTCGGCTGGTTCGGCTTCAACGCCGGGTCCGCCCTCGGCGCCAACGAACTGGCGGCCCAGGCTCTCCTCAACACCCACCTTGCGGCGGCGGCGGGGATGCTGGGGTGGCTGGTCGTCGAGCGGCTCAAGGACGGCCATCCCACCACGCTGGGCGGAGCGTCCGGGGCGGTGGCCGGGCTGGTGGCCATCACTCCCTGCGCCGGCTTCGTGGGCGGTCTCGCCCCGCTGGCCATCGGCGCCATCGCCGCGGTGGTCGCCTACCTCGCCATCCAGATGAAGAGCCGCCTGGGCTACGACGACTCCTTGGACGTCGTGGGGGTGCACCTGGTCGGTGGCATCGTGGGCGCGATCCTGCTCGGCTTCTTCGCCGACACCAGCGTCAACCCCCTGGGCGCCGACGGGGTGTTCTTCGGAGGAACGGCTCTGCTGGTCGACCAGGTCGTCGCCGTGGTCGCCACCATCGTCTTCTCCGGCGCCATGTCGCTCGTCCTGGCCAAGGTCATCGACGCCGTCATGGGCCTGCGCATGACCCCCGACCAGGAGAACCAGGGCATGGACACCAGCCTGCACGCCGAGACTGCCTACGCCCTCGGCGGGAGGATGGGCTGATGAAGCTGGTGACCGCCATCGTGAAGCCGTTCAAGCTCGACGAGGTCAAAGAGGCGCTCAAGGACGCCGGCGTGCACGGCATGACCGTGACAGAGGTCCAGGGCTTCGGCCGCCAGCGGGGCCACACCGAGGTCTACCGGGGGGCGGAGTACACCATCGACTTCGTGCCCAAGGTGCGCATCGAGGTGGTGGCCGACGACACCGAGGCCGACGCGGTGGTCGACGCCATCGTGGCCGCCGCCCGCACCGACAAGATCGGCGACGGCAAGGTCTGGGTCACTGACGTCGACCGGATCGTGCGCATCCGCACCGGGGAGATGGGCGCCGACGCCGTCTGATCTGTCCTGGCTCGCGGGGCTGCTCGGGGACGAGACGGATGTCGCGCTCGTGGCCGTGGGCTCCCACGGCCGGGGCGACGCCGCCCCGCACAGCGACCTCGACCTGGTACTGGTCCACCGCGGCCG
>JAHWJQ010000247.1 GCA_019348305.1 Actinomycetota bacterium | reverse complement strand
CGGAGGCGCGGCTGACGGATGCTGGCTCGGCCCGGCGTGCTGCCGGGGCGCGCGACCGCGGGCGGCGTCGAGGTCGGCGTGGCGTAACGACACCCCGTCCAGGCACGCCCCGTAGAGCATGGCTGACTGCAGGTTCACCCCGTCGAGGACGGCTCCCCGGAAGTCAAGATCGTCCGCCTCCAGGGCCCGCCACGACAGGGTGCCCCTCTCGCAGTGCTCCAGATATTCTCCCAGAATCCGCCGGGTCCGAGGGTCGTCGGGAAGCCTCATCGCACTCCTTTCACGGGTACCACTTGATCAGCCCTTCGGCCTCCCAGTCCTCCTGAGCCACGATCCGGCGGAGGTCGGCCTCGCTCTCCGGGCTGAGGTAGCGGGTGTCCAGAATGACCCTCCTACCGTCACGGAACTGGCGACGCATTCTCCGGACGATGTCCGCATCATTCTCCGGCGACGGCACGTAGCTCCCCCGCTGGCCGGGATGGGTGTCGTCGAAGCCCTTGAGGTCCCAATGCTGTCCGGTCTCGTCGACGAAGTCAGCCTGCCCCGGCCCCGACGGGCGGCGGAGCTGGCCGAAGTCGCCTCGCTTCTCCATGTGAGCCGCGACCTTGGCCTCGTCCCAGGAGGATGGCGTGACCGTGAACCCACGATCGGGGTCAGCAGGGAGGTCGTCCACCCGCCTCCAGTAGTCGTCGTCGAAGTACCCCGGGGGTGCGCCGTGCACCGGCGCCTCGCGGTTGTAGGCGGGGAGCCTGCGGCCGCCGCCCGGCGCCCCCCGGCCCGGAGGCGGCACGGCCTTGCGGGCGCCCCGCTCCGCACCCTCCTCCATGCCCTCTCTGACCGCCCGCCTCGCCCCCCGGGCCCCGAGGTTGCCCGGGGTGGGGTCGATCATGCCGAGGGCCGCCCACCACCGCGGCGTCTCCTCCCAGCTCAACAGGTCGCGGCCGGTGGCCAGCTCGGCGACGTCGGAGCCCAGGAACAGCGTCGCCGCCGCCGCCCCCGGCCCGAAGACGAACAGCGCGCCGAGGGTGGCGATGCCGATGAGGGCCACGATGGCGGCCCGCTCGCTGAAGAAGCAGTCCGAGGGGTCGCCGCAGTTGTCGGCGCCGGCGATGTCCCCCTGCGCCATCCACAGGGCCACCGCCACCAGGCTCGCTGTCACCGTCCGGCGCCTCACCGCTCCGCCTCCCGGGGCAGGGCGGGCGGGGCGGGGAGCAGCGCCATGAACACGAGCATGGCGAGCACGCACATCACCAGGAAGGTGCGGAACGTCGCCGCTCCGGGGTCGACCAGGCGCTCGGCCAGGGGTTGGACGAGCAGGCGCACGAAGACCAGGGCGCCGGCCATGCGCACCAGCAGGGGGATGCGGGCGGCGGTCACCGGCCACTCCCCCATGGGGACGGGAACGACACCGAGCTGGACGAGGCCGGCCACGAACAGCACCGTCGCCAGCACCACGGCGTCAGCCCAGGTGGCGAGCATGCCGGCGAGGAGCAGCGTTCCTGCCGCGGTGCGCCACACCACCCGCCCCAACCGGCGGATGCGCCCGGGAGGACTGGGGACACCTGCCCACCGCCGGAGCCGTTCCTGGAGGGCGGACATCCGAGCTGCTCGTCGTCGGTCGAGCGCCACGTGCCACTGCACGGCCATGCGCGCGAGTGACGCCGCCACGGCCAAGGCCACCACCACCGAGCCGTTGCCTTGCAGGGGCTGCACCAAGGCGAGGGACACGGAGCGGGTGGAGACCTGGTCCAGCGGCCAGACCCACATGGGGCGGATGAGCACCGGCGTGGCGATGACCCAGAAGTCGACGAAGAAGTAGGTGAGGCCGGCGTGACCGGCGACCGAGAGCCCGACCTGGACGCCGGTCGGCCAGCGGCTGGGGACCGGGAGCTGGGCGAGCAGTCCCTTGACCAGCGCGGGAATGCCCACGGCGACAACGGCGAGCAAGGCGTAGCCGATGACCAGCGGCAGCCGCTCGCGCGCCAGCGCACCGACCAGCCCCTCGTCAAGGAGGCCCGGTGATCCAGTGGGGAGCCCGAAGGAGGACGTGGGCTCGATCGTCCAGTCGCGGCCGACGAGGAAGAAGTCCCCGACGGCCAGACCGGTCACCAGGGCGAGCCCGAGGTGGGCGGAGAAGGTGCCGACCACCACGACCAGCGAGACGAGCAGCACCGACTCGAACGGCGCCACCGAGTAGCCGGCGGTGGTGGCCCCCACGACCACGCCGGCGACCGCCGCCACCGGCGTGGCCACGGCAGCCAGCGGGCGGAAGGCGAAGATCCACACGCCGTCGAGCAGGTAGGCAAACAGACTGGCCGAGAGCCGGCGGCACACCAGCGGCAACCCCACCCACCACAGCGTGGGCAGCACCGCGCCTCGCTCGTGGGTCGCCTCGGCCTCGCTCTGGGCGCCGGCCTCGCCGCCGGCACTCACCCGTCGACCGCCGGCGCCGGCGCCCCGGTGTCCCGGCGCTCGAGCACGGCCCGTGACACCCATCCGAGCGTCGCCCCGTAGGCCAGGTGGCCGACCATCGAGACCTGCAGGAACTCGTCGACCGCCTGGATCCGCAGCCACTGCGGGTACAGCGCCACCATCGCCGCCTCCAGCCCCAGAGCGAAGACGATCCCCGAGGCCGGCCCCGGCCGCCGGACGAGAAGCGTGTAGCCGAGGGCAAAGCCCAGCCCGTTGGCGAGGTGGATGGCCACACCCGTGGCCTCCACCCACCAGCCCTGGGCGCCGGCCCCCCACAGCGCCCGGCCGAAGCCGCCGAAGGCGTCGAAGGGACCGAACCGGAAGCCGAGGACCGCGACCAGCACCCAGCGGGAGAGGTCATAGGCGCCGAGAGCGGCGATCCCGGCCACGGCGCCGGCGTGGAGCCGGCGACGGGCCAGCGCTCGACGTTCGGTGGTGGTGCGGGCCCACAGGGAGCGGGCCGCCAACGTACCGGCGACCACCACCACCAACAGGGTGGCGGCGAGGGAGATGCCCGAGAGGATGGAGGCCACCAGAGCGAGCCCGCTCCCGAACCCGAGGATGCCCAGCCGTGACGGTGGCGACGCCCCCCTCCTCGTGGGCCCCCCCATGTGAGGCGGCTACTCGGCGCTCTCGTCGTCGTCGTGCTTGACGAAGCGCGGCATGGCGTCCGGGTACCTGCCCATCCGACCGCTGTTGGCCTGGAGCGCGGCCATCCCGGGGAGCACGAGGGCGGCGAGGGTGACGACGAGAGGGAGGAACGTGACCGCTGTCCCCAATGGACCGACTGCGCCCAACCCCCCGCCCACGCTGAGCACGGAGCCCGTCACCACCGACACCAGCAACTGCGCCGCCGTGAGCAAGATCCCGAAGTTGAGGGCCTCGACGGCGTTGGCGTCACGAACGCGGATTGGTTGCCCTTGGTCAGCCGAACGGCAAGCGGACCCAAGGGGCCGCCGACAAGCGGAAGGACGAGCCCCAGCACGACCGCGACGTGGGCGAGCGCTCCCCACTGCTGTT
>JAHWJQ010000246.1 GCA_019348305.1 Actinomycetota bacterium | reverse complement strand
GTTCCACTCCGTCCAGCCGTAGCCGGTGCGACCGTCGCCGGCGGTGAAGTGACAGAGGGCCCGGTCCAGGCGGCAGCTGCGCCCGTCGGGTGCCTGCAGTGGAATGGTCGCCATCAGCCTCGGCGTGGCCGTGAGCTCGAGCCCGCCCACCGTCAGAGCCGTCGTCGACGCGCCGTTGCCACTCCGGCCGCTACGCCCGCAGAAGGCGGTGCCGTCGTCCAGGGTGCCCGCCGCCCAGGCCCAGCCCGACTCCCACCACTCCCGCCTCCCCCAGCGGTGGTCGCGGTGGCCTCGCCCGTCGAAGTCGAGGCGCTCCGCCCCGACGAGGATCTCGCCCGAGACACGACAGGGCTGCGCGTACCCCGCACCCTCCGTCGCGACGACGTCACCGGTGCCCTCCCACTCGAGGTCGAAGCCGAGAGGCACCCTGTCGCCCCGTTCCCCCCTCAACGCATCGTTGGGATCGTCGAGAGCCACGGCGAACGCCTCGAGCCCGGCAGTCCAGTGCTCGTGGGGCGTCTCGCAGTACAGCGCCGCCCACAGCCCGTCCTCCCTCAGTTCGAGGACCTCTCCCCGCGGCGGGGCCGCCTCGTGGTGCCGAGCCACCAACAGCGGCTCTCCCCGACGCACCAGATAGCCCCAGTACCAGGCGATGCCCAGGTTGGGGAAGAGCCCGAGCCTCACGAACCCGCCGATCTCGGCGGCGGCGAAGTCGAAGTACCACGACTCCTCCCACAAGGTCTCGCCACCCGGTGGGTGCCGCCGCTCCTGGTTGGCGTCGAGCCCCTGGTGCACGGCGGCTGTGCTTAGCATTGTGCATGAGCCGGGTCTACGACGAGATCGACGAGCGCCTGGCTGCGTTCCTGCTGCGTCAGCCGGTGTTCTTCGTGTCGACAGCCCCGCTGGCCGCCGACGGGCACATCAACCTGTCACCCAAGGGGCTCACGGGCACCTTCAGCGTCGTCGGCCCCCGGACCGTCGCCTACCTCGACGTCACGGGCAGCGGGGTCGAGACCATCGCCCACCTACGGGAGAACGGCCGGATCGTCGTCATGGTGTGCGCCTTCCAGGGACCGCCTCGGATCCTGCGCCTGCACGGGACAGGGACGGCCCACTTCCCGGGCAGCCGCCGCTTCCAAGAGCTTCGCCCGTGCTTCGCCGAGGTGCCGGGCGTGCGTTCGATCATCGAGATCGACGTCACCCGGATCGCCGATTCCTGTGGCTTCGGGGTGCCCCGGATGCAGCTCGTCGACGAACGGCCCGACCTCGGTCGGTGGGCGGCCAGGAAGGGCCCCGAGGGAGTCGCGGCCTACCAGGCTCAGAACAACCGCGTCAGCCTCGACGGCCTGCCCGGCCTGCCCGCCGAGGCCGTCGACTGAGCGGCGGGCCTAGGAGGCTGATGTCAAACAAAGCTCGCCGGCTCGCCGACGAAGCCCCGAGCGCCTGACGTGCGGGAAAGGGGAACGAAAGTCTCCCCGGGGCGCTCGCGACTGGTTCGACACCAGCCACCTAGAACGCCGGCGTGATCTCGCGCTCGGGGCTGCTGGTGACCTGGGCCAGGCCCACCTCGACCCCTGGCGGCGATCCCTTCACCACGTAGAGGTCTCCGACGCCGCTGCGATTGCTCCGGAAGATCACCCAGTCGCCCTCGGCGCACCAGGACGGCTCACCGTTGACCGTGCCGTTGGCCGTGAGCTGGCGCACCGGCCCGCTGCCCGCCGGGGCGGTGTAGATGTGGAAGTTGGAGGCGTAGACGATGCGGCTGCCGTCGGGCGACCAGGCCGGGTCCTCGGGCTGGCCGGGCACGTCGATGCGGACCCCCGCAGATCCGTCCACCGGGCGGACGGTGAGCGCCCCGTCGTGGGCGAAGACGATCCGGTCGCCGGCCGGCGAGAGGGAGAAGTGACCGGGCGGCACCTCCACCCCGAGGTCGCGCTCTGCTCCGGCCACCCCGGCGGGGGCGTCGTAGGGCACCTCGTAGAGCCGGCCGGCCCTGGTGAAGTAGAGGGCGGCGCCTCCCGGAGCCCAGGCGACAGCCGAGGCCGCCGAGGCATCGGCCACGCACACGGCTTCGCCTCCTCCTGATGGGATGACGCAGACCTTCCAGTTGAGGTCGCGCTCTCGCACGAAAGCCACGTGAGCACCCCCGGGGGAGAGCTGCGGCCGGCTCTCCAACGCCCCGTCGGACCGGAGCCGGAGCTCGGAGGACTTGCTGCCCGCCTGGCGAACGACGAGGTCCTGGGAGCCCGGGCCGTACGCCCGTACGAACACCAACTTGGGTAGCGGAGGCGCCGGCCCCGGGCCTGTTGCGGCTTGGCCAGCTGGTGGGTGCACGGGCGCCGCCTGCTCCGGGTCCTCCCCAGCGGGCGCCGAGGTCGGCATCGGGAGTGGTACCGGCGGGTCGACCCCGCGAGTGACGTCGACGGTCCCCGAGTCCGTGGCAGAGCGCAGGATCGACAAACCGGCCACCACCAACAGGATCAACAGGATGCTCAGCACCCGGGCCGAGCGGAACAGCTCGTGGGCCAACGAAGGCTCCTCGGGCAGCTCCGTTCGCAGTGTCGCCAGAGCGCCGCCGTCGCTCACCACGGCCACTGTGATCTTGCGATGAGAGGCCCTGCCGGGAAGCAGCCGGCGCGGTGGGCGGGCCCGCACCGTGAAGTCGACGGCCTCCCCCGGCACGAGCTGGACCTCCTGGGGCTCGACGTCGAAGCTGACGTCGGGGTGGCCGGCCTCGGCATCCACACCGACGGTCACCGTCCGGTTGCCGGCGTTGCGGACCGCCACTGCCACCTCCGCCCACCGCGCACCCACCGACGGCTCCCCGATGAAAGAGGCCGACAGCGACGAGAACGTCCCGACCCGCAGGACCCCCTCCTCGACCGTCTCGAGCTCCGCCTCCGTGACCGAGCGAACCACGACCGAGAACGGAACGTCGCCGGGGCGCGTCTCTGCCAGTCGGGGCGGGTGGAAACGCACCCGCGCCGGCGCTTCCTCACCGGGCGCCAGCGTCAGCGTGACGGGCTCCACTGAGGCCCAGGCCGCTGCCGGACCTTCGACACCGATGCGGAACTCCCCGGTCGCCTCGCCCGTGTTGCGGACGAGCACCACCGTCTCACCCTGGTCTCCCGGCTCGATCGATCCCGCCTCCGCGGCGAGCACCACCAGTGCCCCCACAGCGCGAAAGGTACACCGGGCTGGTACAACGGCGGAATGCCAGCGCGCTCGCACCCGCCGGCGTGGTACCCGGATCCCAAGGATCCGGCCAGGGTCCGCCGCTGGGACGGCCGGGCTTGGACCAATGACGTGCGCCCCCTGCCCGAGTGGCTGCGCACCCTGCGTCTCTCCGCCGGCCCCGCCGTGCAGGCTTCTCGTAGCAGTCGCGGGCTGTGGGCCACGAGCGCGGCGCTCCTCGTTCTGGGCGCCCTGTTGATGGTGATCCTGGGGACCTCAGGGGACGACGACGAGGCGCGCATCGACGATGCAGCGTTCATCCGTCA
>JAHWJQ010000245.1 GCA_019348305.1 Actinomycetota bacterium | reverse complement strand
CCTCCATCCACCTCGTCGAGACCCGCATGGGACGCATCAGGGGCGTGAGCGAGGCTGGGGCGCAGGGGCCGATGCAGTTCATGCCCGCCACCTGGAAGGGCTACGGCAACGGGGGGGACATCAACTCCAACCACGACGCCATCCTCGCCGCCGCTCGGCTGCTCAAGCGCAACGGCGCCCCCGGCGACATGCGCAACGCTCTTTTCAACTACAACCACGACAACCGCTACGTCGACGCGGTCCTGGCCTACGCCGACCGGATGGCCCAGGACCAGCGGGCCTATTTCGCCTACCACCAGTGGCAGGTCTATTACGTCACCGTGGTGGGCGACGTGTGGCTGCCGGAGGGCTACGCGGGGGCCTAGGCCCCGCCTGCCCCGGGGTTCGACCAGACCCCGCTGAAGGCCGGCGGGTAGCGGATCACCCCGGCCACCGCGGAGCGGAACGCCGGTAGCCGGCGCACCTGAAAGGTGCCGTCGGCCACCGCGACCGGGGGTTGGATGCCCAAGGTCGAGGCCGGGACGAACCCGAACCGGTGGTAGTAGCCGGCATCGCCCAGCACTGCCACCAAGGGCTCGGCGCGCACGGCGGCGCGGCGCAGGGCCGCCTCCACCAGTGCCCGGCCCACGCCACGGCCTTGCGTGTCAGGCCGCACAGCCAGCGGGGCCAGCGCCAGCACGGGCCGTGTAGCCCCGGACTCGCCGCCGGCGGGGACCAGGTCGACGAGGGTGACCAGCACGTGGCCCACCACCCGCCCGGCCCGCAGCGCGACCAGCGAGAGCTCGGGGAGGTACGTCTCGCCCACCCGCAGTGCGGCGACTAGCTGCGCCTCGTCCTCTCGGGCGAAGGCGAGGCGGTGGACCTCGCCGATGGCCCGCTCGTCGGCGCGGATCTCAGGACGCACCTCCATCGGGAGGCGACCCTACCGGTGCGCTCCCCGCCGCAGCACTTCTGCGCTTTCCGACGGGCGCGGGACCGGGACCCGGAGGCATGGCGGGCTGCCTCCGGGCCCCGGGTTCTGGTCCGCTGGTGCGGCCCGCCGGTTCCAAACCGGGGGCCCCGGTCAGTCCGACCGGGGCCCTGGTTGTGGTACCTGCCCGTCAGCGGCGTACGCCGGCGGGATCAAGCTCGTGTGCTGTCAGTCGTCGCCGTCCTCAGTGGGGCTGTCGTCGGGGACGTGGCTGGCGCTCTTGCCGTGGCCCCCCGAGTTGGCGGCGCCCGCCTTGGCCCGCTTGTCGGCGTGGTCGTCGTTGGGGCGTGCGGGCTTGGCCGGGGTGATGGCGGGACGCTTGTCGGCGCTGCCACCGCGGGTGGCCTCGTCGTCGCCGGCATTGGCGTCGTCGCCGGACTTGCCGCGCTCGTCACCGGGCTTGCCGTCGTCCTCGCCCGACTTGTCCTTCTCGCCCGTGATGTCCTTGGGCGCCTCTGTCTCGTCGTCCTCGAGAGCGTCGAGCGGCTTGCCGCAGTCGGACGTCTTGGCCGCCGCGAATGCCGCCTCGCCCTTGGCCCTCTCCTGCTTCAGGTAGAGACCCCGGTTGCCGGCGTAGGTCGTGCCGCCTTCGCTGGTGGCCGCGCAGCCGACCCAGTAGCGGGCGGTCCCGATGCTGCCGTCGGCCAGGCGGGAGTCGTTGGCTTCGCCGTCGTCCTCGTCGTTGTCTTCCCTACCAGCCTTGTCGGCGGCCTTGTCGGCGGCCTTGTCCGCCTTGGCCTTGGCCTTGGCCTCGGCCGACTTGCCCTTCGGCACCTCGAGGGGCGTCACTGCCTCGACCCCGGTGGCGGCGATGGGCTGCAGCGGCCCGAGCACGCCGGCGGTGGCGAGGCCCGTGGTGCCCAGCAGGAACCCACCCACCAGGGCGGCGCCGACGCGCAGGCGGGTGGCCAGCGAACCGCGGAAGGTCGAGCCGGACGACACACCGGCCATCGCCGTGAGGTGCTGGCTCTGAAGAGCAGGGTCGACGGGCCGGCGACCGAAAGCCCGCAGGCGGTCGGTGAGCTCGTCGCGGGGATCGAGGGAGTCGTTCATCATGTCCGTAAGCGCTTCGGCGACTCCGGGGGATACGGCCAGGAGAAGAATTTCTTCGCCGCCCCGGCGGCGACGGTCGCATCGTTTGGCCGCCTTTGGTTGCGATCTCCCGTCGTTTGTCCACTTTCGGCGGCCACAAAGCGCCACACGTCGGGTTCGGGCCGGCGCCGGCGCCCGCGGGGGGACGGCCGGCGGCAGGGCGATGGGACTCAGCCCGGGGAACCGAGTGCGCTGCGCAGGTTGTCGAGGGCGCGGTGCTGGAGCGCCTTGACGGCACCGACCTTGCGGCCGGTGACCTTGGCCACCGCCTCCAGGGGAAGGTCGGCAACGAACCGCAACACCACCACCTCGCGCTGGTCCGGGCTCAGAGCGGCCAGCGCCTCCACCAGCGCGGGGTCGACGGGGTCGGCGGGGGCCGGCGCCGGCGGCTCCTGCCCAACGCCGAGCTGGCCGCTCTCGGCCCGCGCCGGCTGGCGGCCCCGGCGGCGGTGGTCGTCCATCGCTCGGTTGTGGGCGATCGAGAACACCCACCGTCGCAGCGCTGCCTCGTCCCCCCGGAAGCGGGCGAGGTCGCGAGCGACGTGGAGGAAGACATCACCCAGCACGTCGTCGGGCTCGGCCACCCGCTGGGCGCGGAGGTAGCCGAGGACGGGTGCCGCCAACGACCGGTAGACCTGCGCGGCGTTCGGCCGCTCGTCGGGCATGAACGCCCGACGGTACCGCTATGAACGCTGGTCGAGAGGCACGTAATCGCGCTCTTCGGCGCCGATGTAGAGCTGGCGGGGGCGAATGATGCGCTGGTCCTGGTCGAGCAGCTCCACCCAGTGGGCCAGCCAGCCCGCGGTGCGGGGGATGGCGAACAGCACGGTGAACATCTCGATGGGGAAGCCGATGGCCTGGTAGATGAGGCCGGAGTAGAAGTCGACGTTCGGGTAGAGCTTGCGGCTCACGAAGTAGTCGTCCGACAGCGCCACCTCCTCCAACTTGAGGGCGATGTCGAGGAGGGGGTTCTTCCCGGTGATCTCGAAGACCTCCTCCGCCGTCCGCTTGATGATCTTGGCCCGGGGGTCGTAGTTGCGGTACACCCGGTGGCCGAAGCCCTGCAGGCGCCCCTTGCCCGCCTTCACCCCCTCGATGAAGGAGGGGACGTTCTCCATGGAGCCGATGTGGTTGAGCATCCTGATGACCGCCTCGTTGGCTCCGCCGTGGCGGGGGCCGTAGAGGGCGGCACAGGCGGCGGCGGCGGCCGAGTACGGATCGGCGTGGGCCGAGCCCACGGTGCGCATGGCGGTCGTGCCGCAGTTCTGCTCGTGGTCGGCGTGGAGGATGAACAGCACGTCGAGGGCGCGGGCGAGGGCCGGGTTGGCGTCGTAGCGGGGCTCGGCGATCTTCCACATCATCGACAGGAAGTTCGACGAGTAGTCGAGGCTGTTGTAGGGATACACGAACGGCTGCCCGACGCTGTAGCGGTGGGCGACGGCGGCGAGGGTCGGC
>JAHWJQ010000244.1 GCA_019348305.1 Actinomycetota bacterium | reverse complement strand
TACGAGATCCCCGTATGTGACTTGATTTCACACGTGTGCTCGTCCGATCTGAGCCCGCCACTGGCAGCTGACCCTCGTCGCCGCAGAGGTCGTGCAATGAAGAAGCGCCCCCGGGGGGGCGCTTTTCGAGAAAACTACCGGCGGAGGCCGAGGCGGGCGTTGATCTCTCGCAGGCGCTCGATGTCGGTCTTGCGGAGGTAGGCCTGGAGCCGCTTTCGCTGGCCCACCAGCTTCAACAGCCCCCGCTGGGTGTGGAAGTCGTGCTTGTGCACCTTGAGATGCTCGTTGAGGCCGTTGATGCGCGCCGTGAGCAGCGCGATCTGGACCTCGGGCGACCCCGTGTCGGACTCGTGGGTCCGGTACTCGGCGATCGTCGCTGTTTTGTCGGGCATGCAGGGGTACCTCGGTGATAGCCGGTTCGGCGCGCGGCAGGTGCCGTCGCCGCTTCAAGGGTAGCAGTCGCCCCCCTGGACGGGCGACCTTGGCGCTACCGTCGGCCGGCGTGGAGGAAGACCTGCTCCGGGTGACCCGCACCTGTGGCATCCCGCTGGCCGAGCTGGAGTGGCGGTTCAGCGCCTCCGGGGGCCCCGGCGGCCAGCACGCCAACCGGTCGAACACCCGGGCCGAGCTGCGCTTCGACATCGCCCAATCCCCGTCCTTGGGCCCGGTCCAGCGGGCTCGGCTGCTGGCCCGACTCGGGCCGGTGGTGCGGGTGGTTGCCGATCAGGAGAGATCCCAGCTGCGCAACCGGGAACTGGCCCTCGAGCGGCTGCGCCAGCGACTGGGCGAGGCACTCCGGGTGCAGCCCACCCGCCGACCCACGACCCCGACCGCCGGGGCCCGGCAACGCCGGCTCGCCACCAAGCACCGGCGGGCCGAGGTCAAGCGGGCGCGCCGGCCCCCGGAGCCCGACGAGGGCTAGCCACCGGAGACGCAGCGCTAGCCGGCGAGGAGGGTACGGGCAGCGTCGACGTCACGGGTCATCTGGCCGACCAGGGCCTGCACCGAGTCGAACTTGATCTCGTCGCGTAGCCGGGCCGCGAAGCGGACCCGCGCCGGCTCGCCGTAGAGATCGCCGTCGAAGTCGAGGAGATAGGCCTCGAGCAGGCTGAGACGGGCCTCCGGGTAGAAGGTGGGGCGCCGGCCGATCGAGAGCGCGGCCGAATGGACCTCGCCGCCCGGCCTCTCGTACCACCCGGCGTAGATGCCGTCGGCGGGAAGGAGGATCTCCTCGGCGACGGCCAGGTTGGCCGTCGGGAACCCCAGCTCGCGCCCACGGGCGTCACCCCGGCGGACCGTACCCCGGACCTCGTGGGGCCGGCCCAGCAGCCGGGCCGCCTCCACGACGTCACCGGCGAGCAGCCCCTGGCGGATCCTGGTCGACGACACCGCGCTGGAGGTGCCACTGTCGGCCAGCAGGTTGATGCCGAGGACGTCGAAGCCCAGTTCGGCGCCCATCTCCTGCAACAGGGCCACGTTGCCGCCCCGGCGGTGGCCGAAGTGGAAGTCGTGGCCGACCACCACGGCGCGGGCGCGGAGGCAGTCGACCAGGACCTCGCGCACGAAGTCCTCCGCCGACTCCGCCGCCCGGTCCTCGTCGAAGTGCAGCACCAGGGCGTAGTCGAGCCCCTGGGCGGCCAGCAGCTCGAGCCTCTGGTCGAGGTCGGTGAGCAGCCGCGGGGCCGACTCCGGCCGCACCACTGTGGCCGGGTGGCGGTCGAAGGTGACGACCGCACTGGCCGCGCCCAGCTCCTGGCCCATCCTGCGCACCCGCCGGATCAACGCCTGATGGCCCAGGTGAACCCCGTCGTACACGCCGATGGTGACCACCGTCCCGGCGGCCGGCCGGGGACAGGCGCCCTCGTCTCGGATCACCTCCATCGCCAGCCGAGGTTACCGGCCGACGATCAGGCGGCCGGGGCTCTCGGCGGCCGGCGTTTCAGGTCGCTGCGAGCACCACCGCCGGCCTGCCATCGTCGTACACCGCCAGCAGCGCCCCGTCGGGCCCGACGACCCGCACCACGCCGGCGGGAAGACCGGCGACGGCACGGCCGTAGCCGACCGCCTCCGCGGTGCCGGCGTCGACCTCGGCGCACGGGTAGTCGCGCAGCGCCTCGGCCGGCGTGAGCACCGACTCCGGCGACAGCTGCTCCAGAGAAACGGCGGCCGCTTCGCCGAAGGAGCCAATGGCCGTCCGGCGGAGGTTGCGCACGTGCCCACCCCCTCGGAGCGCCGTGCCGAGGTCGGCGGCCAGCGTGCGGATGTAGGTGCCCGAGGAGCACTGGACCTCGATCCCGAACACGAGCGGCTCCTCCGTCTCGGTGACCGAGAAGCGGTGCACCGTCACCGGGCGTGCCTCTCGCTCGACCTCCACCCCCGCCCGGGCCAGCTCGTGGAGCCGCCGGCCACCGACCCGTACCGCCGACACCATGGGCGGGACCTGCAGGATCGGCCCGGTCAGGCCCGCTGCGGCCTCGCGGACGTCGTCGATGCCGATCCCCGACATGTCCCAGGCCGCCACCACGTCGCCGGAGGCGTCCAGGGTGGCGGTCGCCACCCCCAACACCACTTCGGCGGTGTAGGTCTTGGGAAGGTCGGTGAGGAACCGGAGCAGCCGCGTGACCCGCCCCAGGCCGACGAGCAGCACGCCGGTGGCGTCGGGGTCGAGGGTGCCCGAGTGGCCGACCCGGCGCTGGCCGAAGATCCTGCGGCACTTGGCGACGATGTCGTGGGACGTCCAGCCGGGAGCCTTGTCGACGACGACCAAGCCGTCGATCACGAAGCGGCAGCCACCGCCGCCCGCTGCTCGCGCAGTGCCGCCTTGATCCCGTCGAGCACGCCGGTGACGGGATAGGGGGCGACGAAGCCCGCGGCGTACTTGTGCCCCCCACCCCCGAACCGGTTGGCGATGGCCCCCACGTCGACTTCGGAGACGGATCGCAACGACACCCGGATGCCCTCGGCGGTCTCCTTGCACACGCAGGCGACCTCCGCTTCGGCGGTGCGCCGCACCAGGTCGATCAGCCCCTCGGTCTCTTCGATGCCCACGTCGAAGCCGTCGAGGTCGAAGTTGGTCACCCAGGTGGCGACGAAGTGGAGGTCGTGGTCGAGCTCGGCGCGGGCGAGGCAGGCGCCGACCATCTTCAGGTACTTGAAGCTGTGCTCCTCGAACAGCTGGCGAGTGACCGCGGCGATCGGCAGGTCGAACCGAGACAGCTCGCACGCCAGTTCGAAGACCTGCGGCGTGGTGTTGGAGTACTGGAAGCGCCCCGTGTCGGTGACCAGGCCGGTGTAGAGGCACAGGGCGGCGTCGCGGGTGAGGGGCCAGCCCAGCCTGCGGGCCAGCTCGCGCACCACCACAGCGGTGGCGGCGGCATCGGCGTCGACGACGTTGATGGTGCCGTAGTTGTCGTTGCTCTGGTGGTGGTCGACCACGATCAGCTCTCCCGCGGCCCGGGCCGGCCCTTCGAGGTCGCCCAGGCGGGCCAGCGAACCGCAGTCGAAGGTCATCATGACTTCGGGAGCCTTG
>JAHWJQ010000243.1 GCA_019348305.1 Actinomycetota bacterium | reverse complement strand
CTCCCGCTCCGGCGCCGGCAGTGCTGGCCGCCGCCCCGGCCGACGAGGCTGGCGAGCCCCAAGGGCCCGAGGGCGCCACCGAGACCGAGGCCGGCGGCCTGCGGCGCCTTCCCACCCGGCAAGTGGCGCTCGAGGCCAGCGGCGGCACCAGCACCGAAAGCGACCGCCACCCGGCGCCCTTGGTCATGGCCGGGGCCCTGCTCGTCGCCTTGGTGGCGTGGGTCGGCCGGCGGCTGCGCGTCGCTGCCTGAGCGGCCACTCGGACGTCAACCTGCGGCCCGGACGCAACGTGGGGGCGTCGCCACTGACGGTACAGTGCGAGCAGTAGCGGAGGCGGCCAGTAGGCCGGGGCTGGGCAGCCATGTTGATCAGTTGAACTCGTGTGTCGGCAGCGACCTGAGGAAGGCCGCCATGTGGGGGACCGTGAACGCCACCAGCCCGCGTTCCGGTGAATAGACCAAGCCCTTGTTGAGGAGCCCGTCGCGCTGAACCGAGACATCGGTCGGCCGTCGGCCGAGCACTTTGGCGACGTCGGAGGTCGCAACCTGGTCGTCGCCGAGAGAAGCCATCGCGTGCATGTAGCGCCGCTCCGCGGGAGTCGCACGGTCGTACCTTGGGGAGAAGAAGGATCGGCGAAGCTGCTCGTCGGCCCGCGGCGACGCGATATCGACGTCAGCACCAGTGATCGGGCTGTCGACGGCGGCATCCCACACAAACTTGGCGTGGGTTTGGATGAAGAACGGGTACCCGCCAGCCAGGTGGCGGAGCGTGCTGAGGGCGTCGTCTGCGAAGGCAACGCCTAGGTGGGCGGCGGGCTCGGTGATCGCTTGATCCTGAGCGTCGCCGTCGAGGGGGCCGACCGTTCGTACGTCGAAGAGCCGCTCCGCGTAGGACTTGGCCTCCGAGAGGATCCGGCCGACGGTAGGGAGACCGGCACCCACCATCAGCGTTGGTAGGCCCGCCTGGTTGATGCGGTGACACGCACCAACCAGGCCCGACAGCTTGTCCACACCGGCGTCTTGAAGCTCGTCGATCAGAAAGACCGCGCCCGTTCCTTCTTCTCGTGCGGCCTGGCCGAGCTCGAAGAGCATCTCAGCGAGATCGGTCTCCAACGCCCCGGAGTCGGCGACGCCGGGTTCGGGCTGAACATCGAAAGTCAACCCCCCTCGGCTGACCGTTGTACCGGCAGCCCGCAGGAAAGATGTGCCGATCCTCTTCAGTCGTTCCACACGCTCCTGGTTCCGGTAGTGACGGCTCACTTGGCGCAAGACATCGGTGATGGCGTCGCCGAGCTGTTGACGAAGGTCGGCGTCGGCCCGGGCCTCGATGTGCGCGGTGGCCCAACCTGCCTGGCTCGCGAGCGAACGCCACCGGAGGAGAAGGACGGTTTTGCCCACGCCACGAAGACCCGCCAGCACCAGGGGCTGCACCGGATTGCCGATCTGGGCCCGGGCGATCAGCGTTGAGAACGCCTCCTGGAGTTCGTCTCGACCGGCGAGGTAAGGCGGAGGGGTTCCGGCGCCAGGCGAGTAGGGGTTCCTAATCGGATCGATACTGAGAAAATATCACGTTATATGTCGGCGACGACATACGAAACGATAGATGGTCAGAAGCGGCCGTGCGAGGAGTTACCCCCCGAAGACGTTGAAGTCGCCGACGGTGGCCCCGGCGACGCGGATGTCGTCGATGACCGATGTCGTGCCCGTCGTCCCGTGGAGGATGTCGAGGGCCGTCACCACGGCCGATCCCGGCACTCCCAGGGCCACGGGGTCCCATGCCTGCACGGCACCGGCCCCCCCGGTGGAGCAGGCGAACCCGCGGCTGGCGTCGCCGGCGCCATCGCCGTTGGTGTCGTAGTAGAGGGTGAAGCTGGGCGAGCCGCCCGAGCAGGGCCCGCTCTCGACGGTGAAGCCGAGGATCCCGAGCTGCCTCACGTCGAGGCCCTCGACGCCGTAGACCCGAGCTCCGGCGGGGGTGTTCTCGTCGCGGGTCTTCTTGGTCATCGACAGCCGCCAGTCGCCGCCCGTCTCGGTCCAGACCGAGGTCTGGCCGGCGCTGTCCCCGAAGGCGTCGACCTTGACCAACGGTCCGCCGTCACCCCCGGCCACCGGGCGCAGCGCCATGCCCAGGACCGGCTTGTTGAGCCGCATCGCCCCGGTGGAGCCGAAGAACTTGGTGGTGCCGTAGTTGAAGATGCCGCCGTCGGTGGCCACCAGCTGGTAGCCCAAGCCGTCGCGGGCAGGGGCCATGCCGACGATGGGTGCGTTCAACTTGATGTCGCCGGCCGAGCCGTAGAACTGGGCGTCACCGAAGCTGAAGATGCCTCCGTCGCTGGCCACCAGCCAGTACCCGTTGCCCGAGCCGGTCGGCGCCATGCCCACGATGGGCTTGTTCAACCTCATGGCGCCGGTGGAGCCGTGGAAGCCGGCGTCGCCGAAGCTGAAGATGCCTCCGTCGGTTGCCACCAGCCAGTACCCGTTGCCCGAAGGCGTGGACGCCATCCCGACGATGGGCTGGTTCAGCCTCATCGCTCCGGTGGAGCCGAAGAACGCACTGTCGCCGAAGCTGAAGATGCCGCCGTCGGTCGCCACCAGCCAGTAGCCGAGGCCGTTGGGATGGGCGGCCATGCCGACGATCGGCTCGTTGAGCCTGAGGGCGCCCGTCGAGCCGAAGAAGCCGGCCGAGCCGTAGGAGAAGATGCCGCCGTCGCTGGCCACCAGCCAGTACCCCTCGAGGAACGGGGTCGGGGCCATGCCCACGATCGGCGCCTTGAGCCGAATGCCGCCGGCCGAACCGAAGAACTGGGCGTCGCCGAAGCTGAAGATGCCGCCGTCGCTGGCCGCCAGCCAGTAGCCCTCGCCCAGCGGGTAGGCGCCGGCCGGGGCGCCGCTACCGGCGCCGAGCCACCCCATGGGCAGGAGCAACAGGACCAGCAGGGCGCGCAACCGGCGGCGGAGCATCCGGCGTTGTTAGCACCCGATCCCTCTCGAAACAACGCTTTTCGTCTTTTCATTGACCTCCTGCCTCGGCTGGACCAGCATGACCGGATGCGCTCCCGCCGGCGGCTCCTCGCCCTGCTCGTCCTGACCACCGCCGCTCTCGCGCTGGCGGCCCCGGGCTCCGCGCAGCAGTCGTCGCCGTGCCCTCCCGGCCAGCCCTCGGGTCGTCCCCCAGGCCAGCCCCCCGACCAACCAGGGAGGCCGACAGGACGGCCGCCCCAGTACCCGCCCGGGGAGTGCAACATGCGCTTGTCGCGTGGCGCGGCAGCCCGCGGCGAGAGCGTGACCGCAGCCGGCGCCGGCTACCGCCCCGCCAGCAGGGTCGATTTCACCCTCAACTCCGAGCCGATCGCCCTCGGCTCGGCCACCACCGACGCCGCCGGCGCCTTCGAGCACCGCTTCACGGTCCCGGCCTCGGCACCCCTGGGCAGCCACACCGTCACCGCCTCCGGCGTCGACGGCAGCGGGGCGACCCGGGTGCTGTCGGCCGCCCTCGAGGTGACCGGTCCTGCCGCCGCCACGGCCCCGAGGGCCCGCAGCAACAGCGCTT
>JAHWJQ010000242.1 GCA_019348305.1 Actinomycetota bacterium | reverse complement strand
GGACCACCTTCAGGAGATACTCGATCTCGGGATCACCGAGCTCGTCGACGACGAGTCGGTTGCTCTCGTCGAATGGGGCGACCGGGCCGAGCCCGTGCTGCCGCCCGACTTCCTCGAGGTGCACATCGCCTACGGCGGCTCGGAGGAGGAGCGCCGCTTGGACGTGCGCTGGGTCGGCTCTGACTGGTCGAGGCGGGCACCGGCGCTGCAGCGGGCCCTGGAACGTTGGAGCTGCGCGGCGTGATCGTCCTCGGTATCGACACCGCCACCCAGCAGGTGGGCTGCGCTCTGGGCGGAGTGGAAGGGCCGCTGGCTTCGTTCCACAGCGCCCGGGGTCGCCGCCACGCAGAGACGCTGGTTCCGGCCATCGAGTTCGTCTGCCGCACGGCGCGAGTCGAGCTGGCGGAGGTGAGCGTCGTCGCCGTCGACGTCGGTCCTGGATTGTTCACAGGCCTGCGGGTCGGTATTGCCACCGCGAAGTCGGTTGCCCAGGCGCTGCGGGTCCCGGTGATCGGAATGTCGAGCCTCGATCTACTGGCCCATCAGGTGCGTCACAGCCCCCGGTTGATCGTTCCTGTCATCGATGCCCGGCGGGGCGAGGTGTTCTCCGCGCTCTACCGGCACGTTCCCGGTGGGCTGCAGCGGCTCAGCGACTACCGAGTGGGAACGGCCGAGGAGCTGGCCAATGACCTATTGGCCCGGCGGGAGGAGGCGCTTCTGGTCGGCGACGGTGCCCTCCGCTACTCAGCGGTGCTGGCCGACGACGGCGGGTTCATCGACATCGGCGGCGTCGGGGCGCAGTGGCCTTCGGCCTGTGACCTGGTGGAGCTCGCCCATCCCCGGGCGCTCCGGGAGGAGTTCGTGCAGTCCTCCGAGCTGGAGCCGATGTACCTGCGCAAGGCCGACGCCGAGATGAACTGGGCGAAGCGGGAGAGTGCGTGAGGCCATGGCGGCGCGCCTGTTCGAGATCGACCCGAACCGCCTCGAGGTCCACGTGGTGCCGATGCGCCGGCGTCACCTGCGCTCGGTCCTGCGCATCGAGGCACAGGTGTACCCGCGGCCGTGGTCGCTCAGCCTCTTTCTGTCCGAGCTCGCCCTGCGTACGAGCCGTTGCTACGTCGTCGCCCGGGTCGACGCCACCGTCGTGGGTTATGCCGGGATGATGTTCGCCTGTGACGACGCACACGTCACGACCATTGCCGTCGACCCGGCGTGGCGCCGTTCCAAGATCGGCACGAGGCTGCTCAGCACCCTCGCCCGCGAGGCGATCCGGGCCGGGATGCGCAACCTGACCCTCGAGGTCAGGGTCAGCAACAGAGGGGCCCAGGCCATGTACGAGAAGTTCGGCTTCGCCCCTGCAGGGATCCGGAGGAACTACTACGTGGAGAGCAACGAGGACGCGCTGGTGATGTGGGCCGAGCGAATCGACGAGCCACCCTATGGCGGCAAGCTGGCCGCCATCGAAGCAACGATCCCAGGCTCGACGGTGTGGGCGGAGGGCATGGCATGACCGGCGCCGTCCCGGCCCGGCTCCTGGGCATCGAGACCTCGTGTGACGAGACGGCAGCGGCGGTGGTGACCGACAGCGGGGAGGTCCTGTCGTCGGTGGTCAGCAGTCAGATCGACCTTCACGCCCGCTTCGGCGGGGTGGTGCCCGAGATCGCCAGCCGCGCCCACGTCGAGTTGCTGACGCCGGTGGTGGCAGAGGCCCTCCTCCAGGCCGGTATGGAAGGACCGGACGTCGCCGGAGTGGCGGCCACGGTGGGACCGGGCCTGATCGGCTCGCTGCTGGTGGGCGTAAGCCACGCCAAGGCACTGGCTCTGGTGTGGGGGGTGCCCTTCATCGGCGTCAACCACCTCGAGGGCCACCTCTACGCGGCGTTTCTCGAAGAACCCAACCTCGAGCTCCCGGCGGTCGTGCTGCTCGTCTCCGGGGGCCACACGCTGCTGATCCTCATGGAGGGCCACGCCCGCTACCGCCTGCTCGGCCAGACGATCGACGACGCCGCGGGAGAGGCCTTCGACAAGGTGGCGCGGTTCCTGGGGCTCGGTTATCCCGGGGGGCCGGCCATCGACTCCGCCGCCATGGAAGGCGACGCCTCGGCCATCGCCTTCCCCCGCGGACTCAAGGACCAGGGCTACGACTTCTCCTTCTCGGGGCTCAAGACGTCGGTGATCAACTACGTGACCAAGCACCCGGAGGTGGAGACCGTCGACGTCGCTGCCTCTTTTCAGGAGGCCGTGGTCGACGTGTTGGTGACCAAGACGCGACGGGCGGCCCGCGAGACGGGCGCCAGGGCCATCTGCTTGGCCGGCGGGGTGGCTGCCAACTCGCTGCTGCGCGAGCGGACCCTCGACGTGTGCATCGCCGACGGCCTGTCCGCCTACCTCCCCAGCCGGTCGATGTGCACCGACAACGCCGCCATGATCGCGGCCGCCGGCTGGTGGCGGCTCCGGTCCGACGGGCCCACGCCACTCGACGCCGGCGCCGACCCCAACCTGCGCCTCACCCTGACCTGAGGCGTCTCCGCCCGGCCCCCGCCCCCGCCGCTTTGGGGCTGTTCCCGTGAGCGAGGTCCGATGTCGCTGAACTTCAACCTCCTCGTCGAGACGGATGCGTCGCTGGGTTCGGTGGCCGAGACCGTCCTCGGGCCAGGACCGGTCCTCGACTCCTCGACCGGGGCGTACCGGGGCAGACTGGGTGACCACGTCGAGCTTTCTGTGTCGGAATCGCGCCCGCATCGCTGGGACCCCGTCGTGGCCGAGTTGGGCATCGACTACCGGGTGCAGGGGTACTTCACTCTGAACAAATTGGCGCCGATCTCGCCGCAGACGGCCGCCATCATCGCCGCCTCGGAGAGGCTCCGGACGCGTCACGGCGGGACCGGGGCGCTGCTCTTCGAGCGCGACATCGTCGTGCTCCGGTGGTCCGACGGTCAGCTGGTCGTGAACGACTCCGAGTTCAAAGACACCGCACTGGCGGTCGTGGGATCGGCGGCTTTGGTTGGGCGCATCCCCTGGGTCTGACGGCGTTCCCCGTGTCGCTCTCTTCGACCGGCGTACGTAGAGCAGTGGCTGGGCTCGTACGCCGCCAGCGAGTGGAATGACGGGGTGCCCGTCACCTACTGCCTCCGGTGGAACGACCTGCGCAAGAAGCCGCTGAACCTCTTGGACGAAGACGAGGCCAGGCGGTTGCACGATGCGGGGCAGCCCTACGTCGCCTACGTCCACGACGTCCCCGGCCGCGGCGACGCCCTGGTCGAGATGGCGCTGTTCTCGCCGAGCGTCGCCGTCTACTTTCTCGACGAGCGCCGGCAACGAACGATGTACCACGCCTTCAAGTCGGACGGGAGCGGAGGGCTGTTCCTCGACGAGATGGGGTGGCGGAGCTTCCAGCGCGACGGCCAGATCTGCCTCGTCGAATCCCACCGGTTCCTGCCCGACGAGGGATTGATACTCATCACCCGCTACGACGCTGGCACCGAGATCGAGGAGAGCTCGAAGCAGAAGCTGTCGGATACCGCGCCGCTCATGGAGCACGAGCCCGCCTTCGGGAAGCACGCAGCA
>JAHWJQ010000241.1 GCA_019348305.1 Actinomycetota bacterium | reverse complement strand
GGGTGCTGCCCACCGACGACGGTGCGGTCGTTTGGATCGAGCTCGATGGGGTCACAACCCTAAGACCCGAGGACGGCGCTCGGGTGTTCGTGACAACGTGCCGGTTCCGCACAGGCGATGAACGGTATGGTTGGTTGAACGCCGTGTTCGGTCTCCTTGAAGGCGTTCTCGACTCTGTTGGCGTCGGCGGGGTAGCGCGCGGCAACCTCTTCGAGTGCCGCGCCACGGTGTCATAACGACGGGCAAACCACTCGCTGCTGGACGTGCCTGCGGCGCAGCCCGCCGTTGGCGGTCGCTCCCGCGAGCCGGTGGCCCCTCGCGGGGCATCTTGGCCACCACGAGCTTGGAGAACCCTGGCGGAAGATGACTCTTCCCTGACGTAAGGGTAGAGTGGCGGCAGAAGGGATGGCGGTGCTTCTGGCCACGCCCACCCTCGCTCGGCACGAACGGCGAACGAGGAGGACGATGAGCACCACGCACGATGCGCCGGCGCCAGAGGTGACCAGGCTCGAGATCGTCGACCAGGTCGAGAGCGCCTTCGCCGACGCCCCGCTTCAGCGAGCCGACCTCCTCGATGCGGCGGTGGCCGCCGGCGCTCGACCGCAGGTGGCCGAGACTCTTCGACGACTCCCGGAACGTCACCGCTTCCACCTCCCCCGGGAGCTGTGGCAGCACTTGGCGGAGGTGCCCGTTGGCCACTGAGGTCTCTTGCCTCGGATCTGTTCTCGTGCGGTCGCGGAACGGCGACGCTGATGTCCTCGTGCCTGAAGTGCCCTCACCAGTGCTCCGGGTGGCGGTACTGCGAGGGCCGGGGCGTGTGTTCCGGTTTCTGGCCGCTGATGCCGCCCAACAGCTACGGGAGGACGGAAACGTCGTGGTGGCACCCGGCGTGGACCGCTTCGTCGTCGATGAGGCCGACATCGGCCACCAACGACCGGGTGATGCCTTCGATCTCGTGCTGCAAATTGGTTCGCCCGTCCCTGCGGCCGTGCGCCTGGCCGCCCGGCTCGGCATCCCGCTGCTCAGGCTCGATACGCCGTGGCCGATGGCCGTGGCCGACGTCGTCAGAGGAGCGCTCGCCGGCGAAGCCCGTGTGCAACCGCTGCTGGAGATCGAGTTGGACGGCGCCAGCAGCTTCACACTTGGTGACCGTGCGGTCGTTCGCCCGTCTCCGACGGAGCTACGCCTCCTTGTGCCGGACCACGGGCGATGACGGCACGAGCGCCTCTCATCGACCTCGACGACGCCGGCTGCACTCGCGATCGGTACCGTGGTGCACTGCTGGGCACGGCGGTGGGGGACGCCCTGGGTGCACCCTTCGAAGGGCATCGGGGACCGGTCTCGCCTCCTCAGATCGCCTCGGTCGAGTTGGACCACCGCCCACTGCGCCATACCGACGATACGGCGATGACCATCGGCTTGGCCGAGTCGTTGCTCTACGTCGACGGACTCGATCAGGACCATCTGGCGCTCACGTTCACCCGTCACTGGGAACGGGAACCCGATCGGGGCTATGGCGCCGGAACGGCGTCGTTGCTGGCCCGGCTGTCTGGCGGCACGTCGTGGAGACACGCCGCAGGAGTGCAGTTCGATGGGCAGCGCTCGTTCGGCAACGGCTCGTGACCGCTCCTGACACCACCGTACGCAGCGAGGCGTTGACCCCGCTTCCGCGTATCGACCACGCCGGCGCCGTCGATGAGCGAGCGACGGCTCCCGCTCCGCTCGGCGCCGTCAGCAGAGCCGCCGTGGTGCGGGAGGCCGGCCCCCGTAGCCGCATCCGCGCCCATCACGTGCGGCACGCGTTGGCTCGCATGGGGATCGACACTGTCGACCTGCTCCATCTCATCGAACCGGGCGTTCCTGATGCGCTGGCGCTGGCGGTGGCGGTGACGCGTTCGGACCACTGGACCTGGTCGTGGCGCTCGCCCCGCAGGTCGAAGTGGACGCGGCACGGGTTGCGGTGCAGTTGGACGTGCCGCTTGCTCGCCTTGGCCACGCTCACCCGACCGCAACCCTGCGCCGGCTGTTCGGCACCGGCCAGGTCGTTCGTCACCCGACGCTGACGGTCGAGGTGGCCCATGACGAGCACCTCGCCGTGGACCACGTGGTCATGCAGTGCGACAGCACCAGCATCGGGGCGCGCATCGATGGGCGCCCGTTGCCGGACGGGCAGGTGGTGCAGATCGTGGCGGCCAATCCGCTTGCCGGCCTGCCCAGGTCGCCATCACTGGACCCGCTGGCCATCGGAAGCGTGACGGTGCTGTCGAGCGAAGGCGGCCCCAGCCACGGCGGCGGTCTCGGGGCGCACCAGCAGCTGTCGTGCACCGGTCAAGACCCTGCGCAGGTGCGGATCGACGGTCGCCGGCTTGCCTCACCGGAGCGCGAGATGATGATCCACCGTGGTTCCCGCCACTTGAAGCTGGTCGTCGTCGATGCAGCCGGCACGAGGTAGCGCAGTCCGGGCGCATGCGCACCGGAGCCGACGCCCGCTGAGCAGCGTGCGGCTCGCCCGACTGTGGGTGGACAACGCGCGGCTCGGATGGACGGAGCGGGCCAGGGGCCTCCACTACTGGCTCGGCTGGGAATACCGCCTCCTCCTCGACCATGTGCAGGTGTCCGCCGGAGCGACCGTGCTCGACCTCGGTACTGGCGCCCACAGCATCTGGCCGTACCTCGTCGCTGGGCGGCATGCCGTCCATGTCGTTGCCAGCGATGTCCATCCCGGCCTGGCCCGACAGCACCGTCGCCGCCGGGCTGCCCAACGGGCTGGATTGTGTGCACCGAACACGGTGCACCTCCTGCGAGCTGACGCCCGTCGCCTCCCTCTCGGGAACGACACGGTGGACGCGGTGACCGCGGCGTCGACCATCGAACACGTTCAGGGCGCCGAGGGAGACCGCCAGGCGCTTCGGGAAGCGGCCCGGGTGCTCGTACCCGGCGGGCGGGTGTGGATGACGGTCCCGTATCGACACGCCGGGTCGGCCATCGAGCTCGACGAGCAGCTGACGCATTTCCAGTGGCACTACTCCTCCGAGACGCTTGCTCACTCCCTCATCGAACCGAGTGGGCTTCGCGAGTGCCGCCGGGTCCTCTACGGCGAACGGCTGCCGTTCTACGCGCTCATGGGCCGGATCCCCGGGCCGCTGCGCTGGCTGCACCGCCCATGGGACACGTTGCTCTCCGCCGCGCTGCTCAGCACCGTTGACGACCCCGACCGAGCAAGCGCCGCGCTGCTGGAGCTGCAGAAGCCGGCGCCCAACGAACCGAGGCCCTCGACCGGCGGGAATGCGGAGCCGGGCGGATGACGCCACCCGCTACGCCGAGGTCGTCCACGACTCGCGGGCCGGGTTCCGGCGTGGTACTGCCACGGCGGCCACCGCAACCAGCAGGGGAGCGACGGCGAAGCCCGCGAGCACGGGCCCGTAGGTGCCGAAGTTGTCATGGCCGAGGGCGAGGGCCAGGGGGCCGATGGCGCTGGCGGCCACGCCGGCAGCCATGACGATGCCACGGATCTCGCCGATGCTGGCGGTGCCGTACCAGCGGGGAAGCAGGGTCGCTGCGAGGGTCCG
>JAHWJQ010000240.1 GCA_019348305.1 Actinomycetota bacterium | reverse complement strand
CGACCTCGATGCACACCGGGCTACCGGTATCGCGGAGGAACTCGACCCAGGCCGAGGTGTCGACGAGGATCACCCGACGCGACTCGTCCGCATCTCCGCCAGATCGCCCTCCCACCCCGACCCGCGCATGCGCCGGGCCTGCTCGAGGTCGAGTGCTTCGCCGGCGACCAGGCGAAGGGCGAAGTTGACCGCCTCGCGTTTGGAGCGAAGGTGGTAGCGGTCCATCACCTGCTGGCACGCCTCGTCATCGATGTCGATGTTTGTGCGGGACATACACCAACGATACACTGGGCCTACGGGCGGACGGCCGGGCGACGTTCCCGCGGAACCGGCGGTCACGGACATCTTCGACGCCCTGGCGCCCCTTGGTCCCTCTCCGCCCCTCCTCGGTGGCCTCTTGATCGTCGGCGGGATTCTTCTCGTCCTGTGGGGAAGTGGGGGCGCGTCTGATCGGTGGCGAGCCGGAGCAGGAGATCGGCTTCCGGTGGCAAAGTAAGTGGCATGGCCTGGAAGCGGTTGGTAGTGGTGGTCGCTCTGCTCGTTGGTCTCGCTAGTTCGTGCTCCGGTTCTCAGCCGGCGATCGAGGCCTCCCCGCCCCAACCAGCCGCACCGTTGGAGGTCGCGCCCCAGACGACGATGGCCCCCTTGGCGGCCGTGGAGACGCCGGCGGTGGCCCAGCCGGCACCGGCCGCCCAGCCGCCACCGGCTGCGGACAACCCGGTGCCGGTGGGTGTCGACACCCGTCCCCAGGCGAAGGTGGCCGCGGGCCGCAAGCCCCAGCCCACTGGCCGGATCGAGATCCCGGCCATCGGGCTCAACCACGCCACCTACGAAGGCATCGACCTGTCGATCATCAACCATGGCCCCAGCCACTGGCCGGGCACCGCGCGCCCCGGCGAGCGCGGCAACACCGTGTTCCCCGGGCACCGCACGACCTACAGCCGGCCCTTCTGGGACATCGACCGGTTGAGAGCCGGCGACCACGTCATCTTCACCACCCCAGCCGGGCGCTTCACCTACCAGGTGCGGGAGGGGTTCGTGGTCGATGAACGAGCCACCTGGATCACCAAGCAGACCGAGGACGCGACCTTCACCATCTTCGCCTGCCATCCCAAGGGCAGCGCCCGCCAGCGCTACGTCGTGCAGGGCTCCCTGCTCAGCTCGGCAACGACCACGACAGCTCCGAACACCACGACCACGACGGCACCCAGGAACGACAGCCTCATTCCCGGCCTGTTCGGCTGATCCGAACCGGCTACCTCTCGCCGCCACAGAGAGGGGCAAGGCCGAGGACCCCGAGCAGCCCCGGGGTGGCGCAGGCTGAGGGGACGGCCGGTTCGGCTCGTGCCTCGGCGATCGCCGGCGTGACGGCCGGCTGCGACCGTGGAATCCCGGCACTGGCGTCGCGCGAGCCGAAGATGCCGCCCGCCGATGGAAGCGCAAGCGCCCCGCACAGGGCGAGCGCCAGGGCGCCGAGGCGGGCGCGGTCGAGCAGCGGCACCTGGGGGCGGGCGACGACCCGGGCGCTCCGGTGACGGGGCGTCACCTGAGTGTCGGCAGGGGCGTGTCCGGGGCGGGCCCGGCCAGTTACCAGATAGTCGGGCAGGTAGTCGGGGATCTCGTCCCACCGGCGCGGCAGGGGAGTGGGCGCCCGCACAGGAGCTGTGGCCGGCGAGGCCAGCGGGCGGGGCCGCACCTCGTTGTTTTCACGTCCCAGCGTTCCAACGGATGCAGGCATCACGGTCACCTCCTCGATGTCATCGATTGATTCAGGACACTTGTCGGCCGGATCCGATGTTGTCGGCCGGCATCCCCCGCCGGGGCCGCCGGGCCGGCGACCACGGCACGATGGCCGCCCGGTAGGGGACCAGCTCCCGCCGGTACATCCGGTGGGTGCGTTCCACCGCCTCGGCGGCCTCGGCCCTGGCGCGGGCCAGCTCGGCGCGGAGCGCGCTCACCTCCTGGTCGAGCTCGAGGATGCGCCGCACCCCCTCCAGGTTCACGCCGGCTCCCGTCAGCTCGCTGATGTGGCGCAGCCGGGAGAGGTCGGACTCGCTGTAGCGGCGGTTCCCTCCGCCCGTGCGGGCGGGGTCGAGCAGGCCCTTGCGTTCGTAGAGCCGGAGGGTCTGGGGGTGCACACCGGCCAGGTCGGCCGCCACCGAGATCACGTACAGAGCAGCGTCGGGATCGCGTTGCACCTCACACCCCCAACCCCGCCCGGGGACCGCCTTCCATGACCTTGGCCAGTGCCTCGACCGCCTCGCGCTCCGCGGCGCTGATCCGTTTCGGCACGGCGACCTCGACCGTGACCAACAGGTCTCCCCGCCCACCGCGGGGACCGGGGACACCATGCCCTCGGACCCGAAGCGTGCGCCCTGAGGGCGTTCCAGGCGGTATCCGCAACGTCACCGGCGGCCCGTCCAGGGTCGGCACCTTGACCTCGGCGCCGAGCACGGCCTCGGGGTAGGTGATCGGCACGGTGAGGGTGAGGTTCCTGCCCGTGCGGCCGAACGACGGGTGCGGTTCGACCCGAACCACGACGAACAGGTCGCCCGGGGGGCCGCCGTTGCGGCCCGGCTCGCCACGCCCGGCGAGGCGGATGAGCTGGCCGTCCTCCACGCCGGCGGGGATCCTGACCCGGACCCTTCGTGGTTGGCCGCCCGCCTCCGTCGAAAGGTGGACATCGGTGGTGATGCCGAACACCGCCTTGTCGAACGGGAGGGTCAGCTCCGCTTCGAGGTCCCGCCCCCGGCGGGCAGCGCTCGGCTCGTCCCAGGAGGGGCGGCTGGTGCCGAACAGGTCTCCGAAGAGGTCGCCGAACCCGTCGAAGTCGGTGAAGCCGCCGGCGTCGCCCGTGCGGAAGGTGAACGTCTGGCCGCCGGCCCCTTGGCCGTAGTACCCGGGGCCGGCCCCGAACGCGGCGCCGGCCATCGGGCCCAGCCGGCGCAGCTCGTCGTACTCCTTGCGCTTGTCGGCGTCGCCCAGCACGTCGTAGGCCGCCGAGACCTCCTTGAACCGCCCCTCGGCCTGGGGGTTGTCAGGGTTGGCGTCAGGATGAAGCTGGCGGGCCAGGCGCCGGTAGGCGCTCTGGATCTCCTTGTCGCTGGCCGTCTCGTGCACGCCCAGCACCTTGTAGTAGTCCTTTTCCAGCCACTCGGCCTGCACCGCCATCCCTGCTCACCTCCCCGAGTCACACGCCGGCCCCGCGCCGGGCGGCACGGAGCCGGACGCCGTCACTGCTTACGAATCGTCGCCTCCGCCCAGGATCTCGGCGTCCACCCCGTCCTCGTCGGATGAGGAGGAGGCGGCGGACCCGCCGGCGGCCGCGGAGACGTTGCTGGCCTGGTCGTACAGGCTCTGGGCGACGCTGTGGTTGGCCGTCGTGAGCCGTTCGGTGGCGCTGCGGATGGCCTCCACGTCGCCGCCCGACAGCTTCTCCTTGAGCTCCCGCAGGGCCGCCTCGAGCTGGTCGCGGTCGCCCGTGCCCAGCTTGTCGCCCTGGTCGGCCAGGAGCTTCTCGGTCTGGTACACGAGTGCATCGGCGTTGTTGCGGACCTCGGCCTCCTCACGCCGGCGGCGGTCCTCCT
>JAHWJQ010000023.1 GCA_019348305.1 Actinomycetota bacterium | reverse complement strand
TCCCATGCACCGCCGGCCAGGGCCAGCACCACCCAAGGGGTAGCCGTGCGCCCCTGGCGCCTCGGCGGGCTCTGTCTTACCCGCTCTGACGGGCCGCTCGGGCCCTGTGTTCCCCGCTCTGAGGGGCCGCTCGGGCCCTGTGTTCCCCGCTCTGAGGGGCCGCTCGGGCCCTGTGTTCCCCGCTCTGAGGGGCCGCTCGGGCCTCGGGCCGGCGCCCGTACCCCCCAGGCCGCCACAGCCGCCCCCGATCCGACGACGACTGCGGTGGCCAGTCCCGAGAACGGCGGGAGCGAGACGGCCCACCAGGCGAACACGAGCGTGGCGACGGCAGCGACCGCCATGGCCACCTGCGATGCCCGTCGTCTGGGCGCGGCGCGCATCAGCGGCCCGGTGTGGCCTGGTCGGGAGCGGCACTGGGGCACCATGAGCGGGTGGAGCCTCCGCCGCCATATCCTCCGCCTGCCCCGCGGCCGGCCGGTACGAACGGGTTCGCCGTCGCCGCGCTGATCTTCGGGGCGATCGGTGGAGTCGGCCTGGCCCTGATCTTCGGCGTCATTGCCCTCATCCAGATCCGCAAGCGGGGCCAGCCAGGCAAGGGCCTCGCGATATGGGGCCTCGTCCTGGCCGGGGTGTGGACGCTCGTCATCGTCGCCGGGGTCGCCTTCTTCTTGCTCACCGAAGCCGAGCGAGACCGGTCGGGGACGGTGACGGAGGCCGGCTCCCTCGACGTCGACGAACTGCGAGCTGGTGATTGCGCCAATGATGTCGGCGACGAGGGGGAATCGGCCTTCGCGGTCGACGTGGTCCCGTGTTCGGCGCCGCACGACGCGGAGGTGGTCGGCACCTCCGAGCTGCCTGGTGATGACTTCCCGGGAACCGATTCGGTGGTGGACATGGCCGAGTCTCGTTGCACCAACCGTCTCGCGACCTACTCCCCGGCCGCGATGGGCGACCCGGAAATCGAGCTCTTCTTCGTGCATCCGACCGAGGAGTCGTGGCAGGAGGGAGATCGCAACGTTGTGTGCTTCGCCATACATCGCAGCGGGATGCGCTCCGGTTCGCTCCGTGCCAGTTGATCTCCCCGTCGCACGGCTCAGCTCCCGCTAACGCTGCCGGCCGGCACAGGAGGCGCAGCGGCCGAGGACGGCGAAGTGGTTGGGGCGGAGGCTGAAGCCGTAGTCGTCGAGCAGTCTGGCTGCCAGCTGTTCGAACAGAAGGTCCGGCGCCTCGATGACGGTGCCACAGGCCTCACAGACGAGGTGCTGGTGGGGGTCGTCGAGCAGGTGGTACACGGCCCGGCCGTGGCCCAGGTGGACGTGGTCGACCACATCGAGGTCCTCGAGGGCGTCGAGGGTCCGGTAGATCGTCGAGCGGTGCACGTCGGGGTGCGAGCGTTGCACCAACTCGGCGAGGTCGTCGGCGGTGACGTGGCCCTCGGCCTCCACCAGCGCGGTGACCAATGCCCGCCGGGCGGTGGTGATCCGCCCCCCGTTCTCCCGCAACCGGTCGAGGATCCGGTCCAGGCGGGAACGCTGCATCCCCCGACGGTAGACCGTCATCTTCGCCGTGCTTCCTGCGACCTGGTCGCAGGTCGATCCAGGTTGCGATAGTCTCCGTAGACATGGGCATGCGGCGGGTGGTGCCTACGGTGGTAGCGGTGCTGGTCGTGCTCGGCGCTTGTGCGGCCCAGGGGCGCTCCGACCGGGGACGCCTCCGGATCGTCTCCACCGTCGCCCCTATCACGAGCATCGTGTCGGCGGTCGTGGGCGACGCCGCCGATGTCAGCGGTGTGGTGCCCGAGGGCACCAACTCCCACACCTTCGAACCGGCACCGAGGACTGCAAAGCTGCTCAGCCAGGCCGACGTCATCTTCGTCAACGGCTTGAAGCTCGAAGACCCGACGCTGCAGCTGGCCGAGAGCAACAAGTCCGAGCGAACCCGCATCGTGAAGCTGGGCGACCGCGTGTTGCCGCCGCAGGATTACATCTTCGACTTCTCGTTCCCCAGGTCGGAGGGCAAGCCGAACCCCCACCTCTGGACCGATCCCGGCTACGCCAAGCGCTACGCCGAGGTCGTGCGCGACACGATGGTGTCGGTCGACCCGCCGGCCGCCGACCGCTATCGCAGCAACTACGCAGCCTTCGCCGCCGACGTGGACGAGCTCGACGCTGCGCTGCGCACGGCCCTGGCCACTGTCCCGCCAGAGCGGCGCAAGCTGCTCACCTATCACGATGCCTACGCCTACTTCGCCCGCACCTACGGCTGGGAGGTCATCGGCGCCATCCAGGTGGACGACTTCGGCGACCCGACGCCGCGGGAGGTGGCGCGGCTGATCGAGCAGGTGAAGACGGCGGGGGTGCCCGCCATCTTCGGCTCAGAGGTGTTCCCGAGCCCGGTGTTGGCCCGCATCGGCGAGGAGGCCGGCGTGGCCTACGTCGACGTCCTGCGTGACGACGACCTGCCCGGTCGCCCCGGCGAGCCCGAGCATTCGTGGCTGGGGCTCATGCGCTTCGACTACCTCACGATCGTCCGCGCTCTGGGCGGCGACCCTTCTGCCCTGGAGGACCTGCAGTTGCCCGCGGCAGCCGACCGGGCGGAGTACCCGCAGTGAGCAGCCCAGGGCCCGAGCGGCCCCCCAGAGCGGGGAGCCCGGGGCCCGAGCGGCCCCCCAGAGCGGGGAGCCCGGGGCCCGAGCGGCCCCTCGTCCGCCTCGACGGTGTGACGTGCCGCTACGGACGCGAGCCGGTGCTCGTCGACGTCGACTTCGCGGTAGCGCCGGGCGCGTTCGTGGGCGTGGTCGGTCCGTCGGGCTCCGGAAAGACGACCCTGCTGCGCACGGTTCTGGGCACCGTCAAGCCGATTGCCGGCACCGTGCTGCGCCGGCCGGGCTTGCGGGTGGCGTACGTGCCCCAGGTGGAGACGGTCAACTGGAACTTCCCGGTCACCGTGGGGGAATGCGTGCTCATGGCACGGGTGGGGGGCCGGCGCCTCCCCTGGCCCAGCCGCGCTGAGCGGGAGGAGGTCGCCGCCCTGCTCGGACGTCTTGGTATCGCCGAGCTCGGGGACCGCCACATCCGCGAGCTCTCCGGCGGTCAGCAGCAGCGGGTGTTCGTGGCTCGGGCTCTCCTGGGTCGGCCCGACCTGCTGCTGCTCGACGAGCCCACATCGGGAGTCGACGTCCGCACCCGCCACGAGGTGCTCCACCTGCTCACCGACCTGAACGAGGCCGGTCTGGCCATCCTGCTCACCACCCACGACCTCAACGGCATGGCCGCCCACCTCCCCACCCTGGTGTGCCTCAACCGGGAGGTGATCGGTGCCGGCCCCCCGCGGGCCGTGCTCACCGCGTCGGTCCTGGAGCGAACGTACGGCGCCCGGATGGAGGTGCTGCACCACGGGGGCATGCCGGTGGTCGTCGACCAGTACCAGGAGGAGCGGGCCACCGTGGTCGAGCTCCGCCGCCGCGCGCTGTGATGGATGTGCTCGTGGAGCCGTTCCAATTCGAGTTCTTCCGCAACGGGTTGGCGGTTGCCACGCTGGCCGGCGCTCTGTGTGGCCTGGTCGGCACCTACGTGGTGCTGAAGGGGATGAGCTACATCGGCCACGGCCTCAGCCACGCGATCTTCGGCGGGTTCGCGGCCAGCGCCCTCCTGGGGGTCAACTTCTTGCTCGGCGCCGGCCTCTGGGGGTTCGCGTCAGCTCTCATGATCGGCGGCGTCACCCGCCGGCGGGCCATCGGCTCCGACGCCGCCATCGGCGTGATCACGACGGCTTCCTTCGCACTCGGGCTCGCCCTCATCAAGGTGTTCGGCTCGGCAGGCAAGAGCCCCGACGCCTACCTCTTCGGCAACGTGCTGGCCGTCGACCGCGGCCAGGTGGTGCTGGTGGCAGCCGTCACTCTGCTGGCTGTTGCCGCGGTCTTCTTCGGCTACCGGCCGCTGCTGTTTTCGACCTTCGACCCCGAGGTCGCCGACGTGTCAGGGGTGCCCACTGCCCGCGTCGACGCCCTGCTCATGCTCGTGCTGGCCGCCACCATCCTGGCCACCATGAACGTGCTCGGGGTGACGCTAGTGGCGGCCAGCCTCGTGATCCCCGCCGTCGTGGCCCGGATGCTCACCAACAGCTTCAGCCGGATGCTGGTGCTCTCCAGCGCCATCGGCGCGGTGTCGGGTTTCACCGGCATGGTGCTCAGCTACCACCTCGACATCCCGTCGGGGCCGATGATCGTGCTCACCGGCTCAGCTCTGTTCGCCGGCGTGTTCGCCGTGAGCGGGCGCGCCGGTCGCCGGCGGGCGGGCCACGTCGGCCCCGAGTTGGCGTGACGATCCCGGCCAGCGCCGTGCCTCCCGCGTCTGGGCAGGCTGAGCGTCGCTCTGCGACGCTCAAGCTGCCCAGACTGCTGCGACGGTTCCTCAGGGCGCCGGCGCCAGCTTCCTACGGCGAGTTCTGCGCCACCGACCGGCGCAGAGCGGAATGGAGGGACTCGGGCGTCAGGACGCCGACGTAGCGGTCGCCGTCGAGGACGGCGATCCACCCGGCGTCCTCGGTGAGCATCTGGGCAAAGGCCGTCTTGAGGCTGGCGGTTACCGGCACCCACGCCTCCAGCCGCCGCGCCCGGTCCCGTACCGTGCCCTCGCCCCCTGCCCGGTCGCGCCCGAGCCAGCCGTGGAGCCGCTCCTCCAGGTCGACGACGATGCCCCAGCGAGCCCCTTCGGCGTCGAGGCGCCGGCGGGCTTCTGCCAGGTCGTCGTCGAGGCCGACCACCGGTGGCTTCTCCAGGTCTTCGGTGTCGATGCCTGTCACGCTCAGGCGCTTCAGTCCCCGGTCAGCCCCGACGAAGTCGGCCACGAAGGGCGAGGCCGGGCTGCCGAGGACGGCCGCCGGCGTGTCGTGTTGGGCCAACCGCCCCCCCTCGGCCAAGATGGCGATGCGGTCCCCAAGGTGCACGGCCTCTTCGATGTCGTGGGTCACGAACACCACCGTTTTTCGGACCTCGCCCTGCAGGCGGAGGAACTCCTCCTGCAACCGGGCCCGGGTGATGGGGTCGATGGCCCCGAAGGGCTCGTCCATGAGCAGGACGGGAGGGTCGGCGCCGAGCGCCCGGGCCACGCCCACCCGCTGACGCTGACCACCGGAGAGCTGGCTCGGGTACCGCCGCCCGTACTGGTCCGGCGCCAGCCCCACCAACTCGAGCAGTTCGTTCACGCGGGCGCGGGTCCGGGCCTTGTCCCACCCGAGCAGCTTGGGCACCGTTGCCACGTTCTCGGCCACGGTCAGGTGCGGGAACAGCCCGACGTGTTGGATGACGTAGCCGATGCGGCGCCGCAACTGCACCGGGTCGCAATGGGTGACGTCCTCACCGTCGAGGAGGATGCGGCCGCTCGTGGGCTCCACCAACCGGTTGATCATCCTCATCGTGGTGGTCTTGCCGCAGCCTGACGGGCCCACCAGCACGCAGATCTCGCCCGCCGCCACCTCCAGGTCGAGGTGGTCGACCGCAACCTGTCCACGACCGAAGACCTTGGTCAACTCGACCAGCCGGATCACCGTGGCGACGCTAGCGTCGCCACGGTGACGGGCGTCTTGCAGGCGGTTGCCGATCCCTGGGTCCGCTGGGCGTGGGTGCGCGACCACGCCGACGACATCGCTACCCGGCTGGTCGAGCACCTCCAGTTGGCGGGCATCACCCTTGCCCTCGGGCTGCTGATCGCCCTGCCCCTGGGCGTGGCCTGTCATCGCTGGCGCCGCGTCTACCCGACTGTGCTCGGGATCGCGGGGGTGGTGTACACGATCCCGTCCCTAGCCCTGCTCGCCTTCTTGATCCCCCTGACGGGGTTGACCACCACCACCTCGGTGATCCCACTGGTCAGCTACACCCTCCTCATCCTCGTGCGCAACGTCGTTGCCGGGCTGCAATCGGTCCCCGAGGAAGTGCGGGAGGCGGCGCGCGGCATGGGCTATTCCGCCGGTCGGCAATTGCTGCGCATCGACCTGCCCCTGGCTCTTCCCGCCATCATGGCCGGTGTCCGCATCACGTCGGTCACCACCATCGGACTCGTCACCGTCACCTCCCTCATCGGCCAGGGTGGCCTCGGACAGCTCATCCTGGACGGGCTCTACCGTGACTTCCGCACCCCGCTGTTGGTGGGCACGGTGCTCGTGGTCGCCCTGTCGGTCGCCGCCGACCTCGGGTTCCTGGGCCTGCAACGGCTGCTGATGCCCTGGGGGAGGCCCGCCGAGCGAAAAGGGCCCGCCCTCGGCGCCCCCGCCAAGTCCTGACATGGCATTCCTGGCCCAAGTCTTCGAGTTCTTCACGACTTCTGGCAACTACTGGGGTGACGCCGGCATCGTGCACCGGATGGGCGAGCACGCGGTGATGTCGCTCGCGGCGATGCTCACCGCGCTCGCCCTGGCGCTGCCAGTCGGTCTCGTCCTCGGCCACACCGGCAGGGGCGCGCTCTTGGCCATCAACGTGTCGAACCTCGGCCGCGCCGTGCCATCGTTCGCCATCATCGTCCTCATGGCCTCCATCGTGGGGATCGGCGCCAAGCCGGCCTACATCGCGCTGGTGGCCCTGGCGGTGCCACCCATCGTCACCAACACCTTCACCGCCATCCGTGAGGTCGACGCCGACGTGCGGGAGTCGGCTGTCGGGATGGGCCTCACCGGCACGCAGGTGCTGCGGCGGGTCGAGGTGCCGATTGGCCTGCCGTTGATCATGGCTGGCATCCGCACCTCCGCCGTCCAGGTGGTGGCCACCGCCACGCTGGCCGCGCTCGTCGGCTGGGGCGGCCTGGGGCGCTACATCGTCGACGGGCTGGCTACGAGGGACTTCCTGCGCGTGTTCGTCGGTGCGGTGCTCGTGGCCCTGTTGTCGCTCGCCACAGAGGTGGGGCTCGGAGCCCTTCAGCGGGCGGTGGTGCCCCGGGGCCTCGGCCCGGTGGTGCCCGCGGAGGACGAGCGGGACCTGTCGGCGCTGCCGGGGGTCGCCTTGGTCGGACCTGCCGACTTCGACTAGGAAACGGTCGGGCCGGGCATCCGGACCGCCAGAGAGGAGCAACGATGCGGAGAACCTCGCCGGATCGGCCTTGCGGCCATCGCCCGGGCACCGTGGTCACCATGTTGCTGCTGTGCATGCTCGTCCTGGGCGCGTGCGGGGGAAACGGCAGCGACGCCACGAGCGACGAAGCCACCGATGCCGGCACCGGGGGCGACCCGGGTACCTGTGCCTCGTTCGAGGGCAGCGGGCAGCTCACGGTGGGCAGCACGAACTTCGCCGAGCAGGAGATCGTGGCCGAGATGTACGCGCAGTGCATGGAGGCTGCCGGCTTCTCCGTCGAGCGGAAGCTCAAGATCGGCGCCCGCGACATCGTCTTCCCGGCTCTCGTGAAGGGCGACATCGACCTCTACCCCGAGTACGTGGGCACGCTGTTGACCTTCCTCGAGGGAAACCCCACCTCCGACATCGACAAGACGGTCGCCGACCTGCGCGCTGCTCTGGAGCCGAGGAACCTGGAGCTCCTCGAGCCGGCCGAGGCCGAGGACAAGAACGGCTTTGCCGTCACCAAGGCCACCGCCACCAAGCACAACCTCAAGACGCTGTCGGACCTGCAGAAGGTGGCGCCGCAGCTGGTCTTCGGCGCGGGGCCCGAGTGCGACCAGCGGCCCCTCTGCCTCCCCGGGCTCAAGTCGACCTACGGCCTCACCTTCAAAGAGGTCAAGAAGCTCGACTCCGGTGGCCCGTTGACCAAGGACGCTCTGGAAAAGGGGGAGATCGACGTCGGTCTCGTCTTCACCAGTGACGGCGCCGTGGCAGCTCGCGGCTTCGTGGTGCTGGAGGACGACAAGAAGCTCCAGCCGCCGGAGAACCTGGTACCCATCGTCCGCGCCGACGCCCTCCAGGGCGACCTGGAAGAACTGCTCAACAGCATCTCGGCCAAGCTCACGACCGAGGAGCTGTCCGAGCTCAACAAGGCTGTCGACATCGAAAAGGCCGATCCGGCCGACGCGGCCAGGGGCTGGCTGGAGGAGAACGGCTTCTTGAAGAAGGGCTGAGCGGGCTTCGCCTGCTTCAGCGAGCCACCTGCTCCCCGGCCTCGATGGCGACCTGGAGGCGGTTCTCGGGGGGCGCCAGAGGGCAGCCCCAGCGGGAGTCGTAGAAGCAGGACGGGTGGTAGGCGTAGTTGAAGTCGATCACGAGCCGGCCGCCGTCCCCGCCCAGGTCCGCGCCCTTGACGGTGTCGAGGAGGTAGCGCCCCCCGCCATAGCTGGCCGTGCCCGACGTGGCGTCGCGGAAAGCCAGGAAGACGCCACCGCCGTAGGTGTCGAGCCAGAAGAGGTCGAGCTCGCCCACCGGAAGGTGAACCCGTCCGAAGCGGGTGAACGGGACGACCTGCCCGTCGCTGCCCTCGATGAACAGCCGTATCCGCTCCACCGCGAGGTCGACGTCGGCCTCGAAGCGCAGATCCGGCCGGTAAGGCGCGTACGCGAGGCCCGAGAAGCTGGCCCGGGCCGGGCCGTCCAGCGGCGAGTCGGGGTGCGAGGCGAACAGCTCGTCGCGACCACGGCGAAAGCGCCGCAGCGCCTCCTGCCCGTCCCTTTCGGCGTCGGCGGAGCGAACCTCGCGATAGAGCGCAGCCACCCGCCGGCGCCAGTCGAGCAGGGTCAGCGACATCAGCCAGCCTGGCCGCCGGGAGGCTCAGCCAGGCGGGGCGATGGTGTCGTCGACAGGCCCTTGCGTCCCCGGTTCGATGAACTCGCGGTCGGTGTCGGTCTCGGGGATCTTCACCACTTCCTCCTCCGCCCGTGCCCGGACCCGGTCGATGTCGTCCTGCAGATCGTCGAGGCGCCCCTGAGAGGGCGTCTCCTCGGCGCCGGAGGCGGCCTCGGCGCCGACACCCGCTTCGTCGACGTCCGGGGGCCCAGGCGCCGACTCCGGCGGGGCTTCAGCGTCCACAGCCTCCTCCGTCTCGTCGGTGGCACCTTCGGGCGACGCCCCCTCCACTTCCTCCGTCGGCTCCGGGCCTTCTTCGATTGTCATGGCGGGAATGTAGCCAGGATGCCTCGGATGCTGCCGTCGTCGACTTCGTCGAAATGGGCGTACCACCACCCGACTGCCACGAAGCGCTCCGGCACCAGGGGGCACACAACGGCGTCGGCGGTCGCCGCGAGACGGTCGACGGCGGGCGGTGAACCCACCGGCGCGGCAACCGCCACCTCAGCCGCACCGCCCGCCCTGGCGGCCTCCACGGCGGCCAGCATGGTGGCTCCGGTCGCGATCCCGTCATCGACCAGGAGGACCCGGCGGCCGGCCAGGACCGGCGCCGGCCGGTCACCTCGGTAGGCACGGGCCCGGCGCTCGAGCTCGGCCTGCTCCTCGGCCACGACCGTCGCGACCGCTTCGGGCGCCAGCCCCAGCGCGTCGAGCACGTCGCTGTTGATGACCTGGATCCCGCCCGAAGCGATGGCTCCCATGGCGAGCTCCCGGTGGCCCGGAACCCCGAGCTTCCGCACGAGCATGAGGTCGACAGCGGCTCCTGCGTGGCGGGCAATCTCCGCGGCCACGGGCACGCCGCCGCGGGGGAGAGCCAGCACGAACTCCGGATCCACGACGCCTTCCAGTGCCGACGCCAGCCGGCGGCCCGCGTCGAGCCGGTCGCGGTAGCCGGCAGCCCTCAGGAGCGAGCTTTCACCAGCCGCCCGACGACCTGACGCCCAACGGTGAGGGTGCGGTCGATGATGGCCACCGGCACGCCCACCAGGATGTTGAACGGAGGCGTGTCGGGCACGAACGGGTGCGGCCGTGTCGGGCTTGCCTCCTTCGCCTGCTCCGCGCGCTCGCCCAGTTGGTTGAGCTCCTCGACGGTGAAGACGTCGCGCACCTGCTTGAAGAGGTCGTTCTCCTCCTCCTCCACGTGGTGGCGCACGCTTTCGATCAGCACCGTCATCTTGGCCCGGAAGCGGTCGTTGGTCGGCGCCAGCTTCTCCAGTTCCGACAGCGTCAGCTTCATCAGGTGGTGCTCCTCCAGCGCTTCCAGCACGTCGAAGTCCTGGCCCTTGCCCAGCCGGGCCCGGATCGCCGGATAGAACACCTGCTCCTCCACGGCGGCGTGCTTGGAGAGATGCTCGACCAACAGGTCCCTGACCCGGCCAAGCTCGGAGGCATCATCGGGACGGGCCGTCTCGAACCGCCGGAACAGCTCCTCCACGTTGTTGTGGTCCTGCTTGAGAAGGGTCAACACGTTCATCCCGCGTACCTTCCCCCGGTCGCAGGCCGGAAACGCTCACCCGCCGACGCCCAACAGCCGCTCGCGGGTCACGGCGCGGAACCCACGGCGCAGCCCGGCCACGGCCAGAAGCCAGGCCACGGCACCGACCACGATCCCGGAGCGGGCCTCGCCCAGGAGCAGCCCGCTCGACTGCGCATAGGAGACCAGGATGAGCGGCAGGGTGACCAGCCCCGACGACTGCTGCGCTGCGGCTGCGCTCGTGACCCTCGCCGAGAGCCTGAGCACCACCGACAGCGTGAGGGCCAAAAACGGCGGCACCACCCAGAACATGAGCAGCCACCAGTCGCCAGTGGGGAAGAACCACCCGCCCACCTTCGGCCCCACGATGAGGTTGACGACCAGGGAGTAGGCGGCGAAGCCGGCGAGGGTGGTGAGATAGCCCGGCAGCAGGCTGGCGACCAGCTTGCCGAGGTAGATCTCGCGCTCGGTGGCGGGGGAGTGGGCGAGGAACTCCCCCGTCCCCCGTTCCCGCTCACCCACGATCGTGTTGGCCCCCACCGCGGTCGAGATGGTGATGGGGACGATCACCGCCAGCGGTGCGAACAGATACACGGCCAGAGCGTGGGAGGTGCGCCCCGCTGGGTCGTCCCCCCGCACCTCGGCCTGGGCCCGCTGGGGCAGGACGTCGAGGGTGGCCGCCACCTTCTGCACGAGCACCGCGTCCTCGGCCCCGGTCACCGCCAGCAGCAACGACGCTGGCGCGACGACGAAGAACAAGACGGCGAGGAAGAGCATCGGGAGCCAGAAGTCGGGGCTCTGGCGCAGCTGGCGCAGGTCGCTGGAGGCGATGACGAGGGCGCGGCTGGTGAACCACTTGCGGTTCATGGGCACTCGGTTCATGGGCCTCGGTTCATGGGCTTGCGGTTCATGGGCACTGGCGGTTCATGGGCGAGCGTGGCCGCGTACGGCGAAGTACAGCTCTTCCAGCGTCGGCTTGGCTGGCATCACCCGGGTGAGGCGGGCGCCGCCGGCGGCAAGGGCGGCCACCACGTCGGGAACCCGTTCCAGGCGGTCGAGCACCACGGTGGCAGGGCCACCGTTGCGCTCATAGGAGCGCACCCCCTCCATCGCTGCCACCCGGTCCAGGGCTTCCGGCCGCTCGGCTTCGAGCACCACCACGGGGTGGGGCCAGTAGCGGGCCACCAGCTCCTCGGGCCGGCCCGTGATGAGGTCGCGGCCCCCGTCGAGGATGACCACCTGGTCAGCCAGCCCCTCGGCCTCGAGGAGCAGATGGGTGCAGAGGACGACGGTCTTGCCGGTTGCCGCCATCTCGTCGATGAGGCGCAACACCGCCTGGCCGGACTCCGGGTCGAGGCCCGACGTGGGCTCGTCGAGGAGGAGCAGGTCGGGGTCGTGCAGTGTCGCCCGGGCCAGCGCCAGCCTGGTCTTCATCCCCGTCGAGTAGCCGCCGACCCGCAGGTCCAAGGCGTCGCCGATGCCGAAGAGCTCCGCCGCCTCCCGGAGCCGGCTCTCTGTCGCCGTGGCGCCGCCGCGTCCGTCAACTCCGTAGAGGCGGGCGGCGTAGCGCAGGTTGTCCCTGCCCGAGAGGCGGTCGTAGAGGGCGGGCTTGGCGGCGACGACGCCGCAGCGCCGCCTCACCTCCTGGCCTTGGTCGGGGTGACGCGGGTCGAGCCCGAACATCCGAACCTCGCCCTGGTCGGGGTGCAGCGCGCCCGTGGCCACCCGCAGGGCAGTCGTCTTGCCCGCCCCGTTCGGCCCGAGCAGCACGGTCACCGCACCGGGCGGCACCCGGAGGCTCAGGTCGGCAAGGCCGACGACGCGAGCGAAGGAGACGGCGACGTGGTCGAGGAGCAGGACGGGATCTGTGGTCATGCACTCTCACGTGTCGGTTGGGGCGAGGCCGCGGTCAGGCCAGGCTAGGGGCAGCGGACCGCGTAGTTTCCGGGTGTGAAGCGCCTGGTCCTGTGGGACGTCGACGGCACCCTCGTGCGCCTCGGCCGGGCGAGCCGTCACCCGTTCCAGGCCGCGCTCACCAACGTCCTCGGGCGCGACCTCGAGGCGGAGTTCCACGCCCGGGTGGAGATGTCCGGCAAGACCGACCCCCAGATTGCCCGGGAGTTGCTCCTTCTGGCCGAGGTGGCCGAGCACCAGGTGGACGAGGACACTGCTGCGGTGCTCGAGCACCTGGAGTCAGAGCTGGCGGCGCTGGCCCACCGGATCCCCGAGGACGGACGCGTGCTCCCCGGGATCGGGGAGCTGTTGGAGCGGCTGCACGCCGAGCCCCTGGTCGTGCAGTCGGTGCTCACCGGCAACCTGGCGGCCAACGCCGCCGTGAAGCTGGGCGCCTTCGGCCTCGACCGGTGGCTGGACCTGTCCATCGGCGCCTACGGAAGCGACGACGCCGACCGCACTCACCTGGTCCCGGTGGCCCGCCGGCGGGCGGCCGAGGGGCACGGTATGGAGTTCCCGCCCGAGTCGGTCTGGGTCGTGGGTGACACGCCGGCCGATCTGGCCTGCGCCCGAGCGGGCGGCGCCCACTGCCTGCTCGTGGCGACGGGGCGCTTTCCGGTACGGGAGCTGACAGGGCTGGGCGCCGACGCCGTGCTGGAAGATCTTTCCGATACCGAGCTGGTGGTGGAGATCCTCAGTTCGTGAGGAGGACGCCCGATCGAATGGGTCATCCGGGGGTTCGGGACGCGCCGTAGCACCGAGGTAACGAGCGTGAAGCAAGTTTCCGGGCTGGGCGAGGATGGTACGGAACCGCTGTTGACGCAGACGCCTCAAGACCGGCCGCCCGGTGTGGCGGTGAGTGACAGTGCCGGCCCCGCCCCCGGCCCCGGATCAGGGAAGTAGAGATGCCAGTACCTTCGAGGATGTACCGGTGGCTCCGAGTGGCCAACACGCTGGTCTTCGCAGTGGCGATGGCCCTCCTGTTGGACCACAGCGCCGCCGCGGCGCGTGGCCCGCTGCTCGTCACTCCGCACTGGCCCACCGGGCAACGGGACCTGGTGGTGGTGGACAAGACGGGAGATCCTGGGTGGCACGAGGCGACGCACCACGCCGTCGAGGTGTGGCGAGCGGCGCTGGCGCCCACCGACGTGCGGATCTCCTGGGAGCAGGGCGAGGGCGACTGCACCCCGGACGGCACCCGCATCGCCATCTGTGAGGCGCCTCACTCCGGCCTCGGCGACGTGCACAACCAGGGCCGCGAAGGGGTGGCCAACCTGAGCTTCGCCCGCGCGCACAACCGGGGCGCAGTGCTGATGGTGTGTGGCGACTGCAGGCTCGACCGCCACCGCCGGCGGGTCGTGGCGACCCACGAGATGGGCCATGCCCTGGGCCTCAGCCACACGCTGCGACCGACCTCGGTGATGTACCCGACCGGGTCCGGCGACGGCCCCGACCGCCTCGACGTGGCCCAGCTGGGCGAGATGTACGACCACGTCGACGCCGAGGAGCGCTGCGCCCTGTTCAACCTGCGCTGGGGCGGATTCTGCGTCTGACGCCGCGCCATAGGCGCCGGCGCAATTCGTAGGATCTCCGCCCATGCCGACCACCGCGGCGTTCGGTTCCTGGAAGTCGCCGATCACATCCGATCTGCTGGTCGAAAAAGTCGTGCGGTTGAGCCAGGTGCTGGTGGACGGTGAGGACGTCTACTGGAACGAGTCGCGTCCTGCCGAGGGGGGCCGCCAGGTGGTGGTCCGGCGTGGCTCGTCAGGGGTCGTTGCCGACGTGGTCCCGCCGGGCTTCTCGGCGCGCACGCTGGTCCACGAGTACGGGGGCCAGTCCTTCGCCGTCTGGCGGGGGACGGTGTTCTTCTCCAACTTCGACGACCAGAGGCTGTACCGCGTGGCGGCGGGCGACGGCGATCCGCACGCCATCACGCCGGAGCCGTCGTCGCCCCGTTCCGAGCGTTATGCCGATGCCGTCGTCACCCCCGACGGGCGCTGGCTGGTTTGCGTGCGCGAACGGCACCTCGCCGGCGAGGTGGTGAACGACGTCGTGGCGCTGCCTACCGAGGGCGGCGAGGCCGTGGTGCTGGGCCAGGGTCACGACTTCTTCGCCGCGCCCCGGGTGTCACCCGATGGCGCCCAGGTGTGCTGGCTGAGCTGGGACCACCCGAACATGCCCTGGGACGGGACCGAGCTGTTTGCCGCGCCCCTTGGTGACGGCCGGCTCGGGGGTGAGGCCCGCAGGGTGGCGGGCGGCAGAGCGGAGTCGATCAGCCAGCCGCGGTGGTCTCCCGATGGCAGGCTCCACTACGTGTCGGACGCCACCGGGTGGTGGAACCTCTACGCCGAGGACGCGGGGCGAGGCGATGCCGGCGCCCCCTTGGTCCAGCGGGAAGCGGAGTTCACCGGCCCGGACTGGGTCTTCGGGCAGTCCACCTACGCATTCTTGGACCACGACCTCATGGTCGCCTCCTGGTCAGAGGGCGGAACCGCTCGCTTCGGCACCGTGGGGCCCGAGTGGCTGCAGGAGGTACCGATCCCGTACACCTCGGTCGAGTCGGTCCAGCCGGTGCCGGGCGGCGTCGTCGCCATCGCCGGCTCGCCCACCGAGGCGCCGGCGGTGGTGCGGATCGGCCTTCCTTCGGGCGACACCGACGTCCTACGGCGATCGCGAGAGACCGGGGTCGACGCCGGCTACCTGTCCGAGCCGGAGGCCGTGGAGTACGCCACCGAAGGCGGCCTCACCGCGCACGCGCTCTACTACCCACCCCACAACCGCGACTTCGACGGCCCGAGCGGCGAGAAACCGCCTCTCGTGGTAATGAGCCATGGCGGGCCCACGAGCGCGACCTCGTCGGTGCTCAACCTCACCGTGCAGTACTTCACCAGCCGCGGCCTCGCCGTCGTCGACGTGAACTACGGCGGCAGCACCGGGTACGGGCGCGAGTACCGCGAGCGGCTACGGGGCCAGTGGGGGGTCGTCGACGTCGACGACTGCGTCAATGCGGCGCGCCACCTCGCCGACCAGGGGCTGGTCGACCGTGACCGACTCGTCATACGTGGCGGCAGCGCCGGCGGCTACACCACCCTTGCTGCGCTCACCTTCCGCGACGCGTTCGCGGCCGGCGCCAGCCACTACGGCGTGGCCGATGCAGAGGCGCTGGCCAAGCACACCCACAAGTTCGAAGCCCGTTACCTCGACGGCCTCATCGGGCCCTACCCCGCCGCCCGGCACCTCTACGTCGAGCGCTCGCCCATCCACCACACCGAGCGGCTCCAACGGCCCATGATCCTGTTCCAGGGCCTGGAGGACGAGGTGGTGCCGCCCCAGCAGGCCGAGATGATGGCAGCGGCGCTGCGGGCCAAGGGCATCCCCTTCGCCTACCTCGCCTTCGAAGGAGAACAGCACGGGTTCCGCCGGGCCGAAACCATCAAAAGGGTGGCCGAGGCCGAGCTGTGGTTCTACGGCCGGGTGCTGGGCTTCTCCCCGAGCGACGAGATCGAGCCCGTCCCCATCGAGAACGAAGTGGCCCTGGGGGCGCAGTGAACGAAGAGGCGCTGCCGGTCAGTGAGTCGAGCGTGAGTGGGGGCGGAGGGCCTCGATCCCTCAACCAACGATTTAAAAGACCGCTGCGCTACCAATTGCGCCACGCCCCCGGAGAGAGGCTACCGGGGCTGGGGCGAACTGCGCCGGCAGACGGGGGAGGGGTGGCTACCCTCTGCACCCATGGACGATGAGCACATGCGGCAGCGACTGACCGAAGAGCGAGAGCGACTCTCCGGGATCAGGAACGAGCTCGACGGCTTGCGCCGCGAATCGCAGGAGGATGGGCTGCAGGAGCTGTCGTCCTATGACCAGCACCAGGCAGACGTGGGAACCGAGACCTTCGAGCGGGAGAAGGACCTGTCGATCCTCCAGGAGGTCGAGGGCGAGCTGGCCGACATAGAACACGCGCTGCAACGCCTCGACGACGGTACCTACGGGACCTGCGAGGCCTGCGGCAAGCCCATCAGCGACGACCGGCTGGAGGCCATCCCCGCAGCCCGGTTCTGCGTCGAGGACCAGGCCGAAGCCGAGCGGGAATCGCGCGCGCACACTGCGTCCGGCGTCGAGGAGTAGTCGGCTGCCCGTGCCCCGCAAAGGGGTGACAGCAGTTTCGATCGCCGCGGCCGCGGCGGGAGCGGCGGCA
>JAHWJQ010000239.1 GCA_019348305.1 Actinomycetota bacterium | reverse complement strand
AAAGGTGGCCCGGGGGCCTCAGTCCGGCTCTAGCACTGCGCGTGCCAGAACAACCCCACGGTGGCGAAGCTCCACCGCCTTCCCCCCGAGGTTCGGAACCGAGTGACCTTCAGACGACTTGACGATCTTGCGGGCAGAGCCGCGTTCGACGGGCGCTCGGAGGATCGTCTGGTTCTCGCATACGACCTCGACTTCCTCGCCGTCCGGGATATCGAGGTCGCGAACGAGCAGGTCTATTTCTGTGCCGCCCTCCATCGACGGCTCCCACTCGATCTTTCCGTGGAGATCCGGACTCGTCGAGGACTCGACGACCTCCCACCACCCTTCCGTCTCGTTCGGGTCCTTCTTGCGGCGAAAGATCACGGCCGAAGCCCCCTGGTCAGCCATCAGCCACCGTCGGGCTGAGAGGATTCGAACCTCCGACCTCTTGACCCCCAGTCAAGCGCGCTAACCAAACTGCGCCACAGCCCGTGGCAGCAAAACTAGCAGCCCGCAAATCCCGAACGTCCCCCGTGTGCACTGCCTCAGCGGTCGGGCGGCTACTGGGTGGGCAGGCTGGGCCTCACACGCGGGCCAGCACCCACATCACCCCTTCGTAGGCCCGGAACCCGAGGTAGGCGGCGACGGCGGCGACCAGCAGCTTGAAGTGCCACGGGGCCTTCGGCGGCGGGGCCAGGACGCGCCCACAGGTGGGGCACTCGCCGTCAGCGCCCATCGAGGTGGGGTTCCAGAACCGGCTGCAGTCGTCGCAGTAGGGCACGACGCCCCCTCAGGCCGGCGCCAGCCGGGAGCGGGGGCCGGCGGCGGCCACCGGGCTGGGCAGCACCCGGCCGACGAGGGACTGGGCCAGGGCGGCTGCCTCCAGGAGCCGCTCCAGCGAGACGCCGGAGGCGACGCCGAGGTCGTCGAGCAGGTGGACGAGGCCCTCGGTGGCGAGGTTGCCGCCGGCGCCGGCGGCGAAGGGAGAACCGCCCAGCCCGCCGATGGACGTGTCAAAGGCGGTCACCCCCATCTGGAGCGCGGCGTAAGCGTTGACCAGGGCGGTTCCCCGCGTGTCGTGGAAGTGCAGGCGGACCGCGGGCCCCACCAGCGCCACCAGCTCCTCCACCCGCCGAGGCGTCGCCATGCCGGTGGTGTCGGCGAAGGTGAGGGAGGTGGCGCCGGCCTCCAACGCCTGTGCGCCGACCACGTCGGCCACGTCGGCTGCGATGTCGCCCTCGTAGGGCGAGCCGAAGGCACAGGAGACGGTGGCGTCGACGGGGCGGCCACTGGCCAGCGCGCAGATCGCCCGCAGCCCGGCCAGCGACTCCTCGATGCTCTGACCCACGTTGCGCTCGCTGTACGCCGGCGACGCCGAGATGGTCACGTTGAGGGCGTCGGCCCCCGCGTCCAGCGCCAGCTCCGCGCCACGCAGGTTGGGCACGAGGGCGACGTACACGACGCCACTGGCGCGGTCGAGGCCGGCCAGCACGTCGGCCGCCCCGGCCATGGAAGGCACGGCGCGCGGCGAGACGAAGGCGACGGCCTCGATCTCCCGCAGACCGGCCGCGGCCAACGCGGCAACGAGCCGCACCCGGTCGGGCACGGCAACGGGCGCCTCGCCCTGCAGGCCATCTCGGGGGCCGACCTCCCGGATGCGCACAGCCGGCGGCAGCGAAGTCACACCGGGGCGATCCCGTGGCGGCGATCGCTGAAGAACCGGCTCTTGCCCTGGGCGGCCGAGAAGCGCACCAGCAGCTCCTCGCGCAACGCCTCAGGCGCCACCACCGCATCCACGACCAGCTCCGACGCCAGCCGCAGCAGGTCGACGTCGGCCTCGTACTCGGCCCGCCGCTCGGCCACGAAGGCAGCCCGGTCCTCGGCGTCGTCGATGGCGGCGATCTTGTTGGCGAACACGGCGTTGACGGCGGCCTCGGGGCCCATGACCGCGATCTTGGCCGAGGGCAGGGCCAGGGTGGCCTCGGGCTCGAAGGCGGGTCCCCCCATGGCGTACAGGCCGGCGCCGTAGGCCTTGCGGACGATCACCGACACCTTGGCCACGGTGGCCTCGGCAACGGCGCTGATCATCTTGGCGCCGTGGCGGATGATGCCCTCGCGCTCCACCCGGGTGCCGATCATGAACCCGGGGACGTCGGCCAGGAACAGAAGCGGGATGTTGAAGGCGTCACAGCAGTTGATGAACCGGGTCGCCTTGTCGGCCGAGTCGACGAACAGGACGCCGCCTTTGTGCTGCGGGTTGTTGGCCACGACGCCGACGGGGGCTCCCTCCAGGCGGCCGAAGCCGACGACCAGCTCGGGGGCGAAGAGGGGCTTGACCTCGAACCACGAGCCGGCGTCCACGAGCCCCTCGATCACGCGGTGCATGTCGTAGCCGGCGGTCTCCCGCTCGGGGATGACCGCCGCCTCGAGGGGGCGCTCGGGCTTGGCCGGCTCCTCCAGCGGCGGCTCCTCGCGCCAGTTCGACGGAAGGTAGGAGAAGTAGTCGCGGGCCATCTCTATGGCCTCGGCGTCGTCAGCGACGAGGTTGTCGCCGCAGCCCGACACGGTGGCGTGCATGCGGGCACCGCCCATCTCCTCGAGGGTCGTCTTCTCACCGATGACCATCTCGGCCATGCGGGGCGACCCGAGGTACATCGACGCGTTGCCCTCGACCATGATCACGATGTCGCAGAACGACGGGATGTAGGCGCCGCCGGCGGCGGAGGGCCCGAAGAGGCAGCAGATCTGGGGGACCTTCCCCGACAGCCGCACCTGGTTGAAGAAGATGCGCCCCGCTCCCCGGCGACCGGGGAAGAGCTCCACCTGGTCGGTGATCCGGGCACCGGCGGAGTCAACGAGCCAGAACACCGGCAGTTCGTGACGCAGTGCGTTCTCGGTCAGCCGCACGATCTTCTCGACCGTCCGCGCCCCCCACGACCCGGCCTTGACGGTGGCGTCGTTGGCCATGATGCACACCGCCCGTCCGTCGACCCGCCCGATGCCGGTGACCACGCCGTCGGCGGGAAGATCGCCGGCCGCCGCGTTGGCCAGCAGCCCGTCCTCCACGAAGGACCCCGGGTCACACAACAGCTCCAGGCGCTGCCGCACGAACAGCTTTCCCTCGCTGGCCAGCTTCGCTCCCTGGCTGGCCAGGTTCCCCCTGCGCGCCCGCTCGGCGGCGTCCCACAGGCGGGCCGGCCCCCCGTCCTGCGGGCCGGTCACGTCCTGCGAATGGCGAGGATGGCCAGGTCGTCGCTCAGCGGGGCGGCGGAGAAGTCACGGGCCGCCTCCCGCAGCGACTTGCACAGCACCGGGGCCGACTGGCCGGGGTCGCGGCGCAGGATCTGCGAGACCCGGTCCTCGCCGAAGAGCTGCTCGCCGGCCCGGGCCTCGATGAGGCCGTCGGTGTACATGAGGATGAGATCGCCGGGCAGCATTTCGATCTCGCGGCTGGTGTAGGTGCCGTTGGGCACGAGGGTCAAGAGCGGCCCCGTCGAGCGCAGCTTGCGGACCTCGCCGTCGTGCCAGAGCAGCGCGGGCGGGTGACCGGCCGACGCGAAGCGCATGGTGCCCGCCGCGGTGTCGAACACCACGACGCACAGCGACACGAACTCCTCGTTGCC
>JAHWJQ010000238.1 GCA_019348305.1 Actinomycetota bacterium | reverse complement strand
ACCGATCTGGTGTTATTGGGTCGCGGAAAGCAGGCTCTCGGCGGTCGGCGTCGGACAGCGATGGTGACATGACCAAGTGACCTGCGAATGATCTCGAGTTCCGCCGGCGACAGCCTCTCGGTCATGCGTGTGAGCGTGATCGTTATCGCATGGGCGAGCCCGGTGGGGGAGCGGCAAGGGGCCCGGCGAAACCATCGGCGACAGAGGTTGGCGGATCAGTCCTCTGAGCTCGTCGTGAGGTGGCGCTGGAGCGCGAGGTGACTCGGATGGGCCCGCACGGCATCGCGTAACTCGTTGGCGGTGGCCTCGAGGTAGCGGCGGGTGGTGTCGAGGGAGGAGTGGCCGAGCAGCTGCTGGACCTCGACGACGTTGGCCCCGCCTTCGAGCGCGGTGGTGGCGAAGGTGTGGCGCAGGGCGTGAACCAGCGCCCCTGCGGGGACCTGAGCTCGGATCCCAGCTCGCACGTACAGACGCTCGATGAGGTACTGAACCTGGCGGTGAGTGAGCGGGCTCCCGCTGTGGTGGACGAAGAGGGGAGTGGAGGGCCGGGCAAGGTCGTGGCCGGGAAAGCGGGTGGCCCGGGAGTCGAGGTAGGCACCGAGGACCGACTCCAGGGCGGGGTAGATGGGCACGACCCGCGCCTTGTCTCCTTTGCCCACCACCGAGAGGCGGCGCTCGCCGGGCGGCCCGTCCAGGGACCTGATGGTGAGGGCCACCGCTTCCCCGAGGCGGATGCCGGTGATGGCCAAGATGGCCACCAGGGCGGTGTCGCGCTCCGGCCAGGCATGGCGAGCCCGAACATCGGTGGCGGCGGCGGCGGCCAGCAGCTTGGCGGTCACGTCGGGGCCTCGGATGACCTTCACCGGTGCGCTGGGGCGCCGGGGCTTGCCTACGCCGTCCATGGGGTTGCCCTCGACCACGTCGTCGGCCACCAAGTGGCGAAAGAAGGCGTTCCAGGCGCTCCAGGCGCGGATGGTGGAGGCCTTGGCGTGGTCGGCTGCCCAGGAAGCAAACCCTCGCCGCAGCGACGCCTTGTCCAAGGCGGCCAGGGGGAGGTCGTCAAGCCCGACGCCGTGGGCGGCGGCCACCCGTGCGGCCACGCCGAGCAGATCCCGGCGGTAGGCGGCGAGGGTGTGGGGGCTGGGCTTGGCCGCCGACAGGTCGACGAGGAATTCCTCGACGGCGTCGACGAGGCGAGGGCCCGACGTCACCGCAGCTCCTGGAGCTCATCCGCGCTGAGGCGAGCTTGGCGCAGGATGGAGGCCACGGTGCCGGTGGCCAGCTCCCGGTGCATTGGGACGATGACGACCCGGCCATCGGGGTGGCGGAGCTTGGCGTGGCTGCCTCGCTGGGACACCTGGGTGAACCCGGCACGCTCGAGGGCCGTCCGCACCTCGGCACCCGACAGCCGGGGTAGGCGGGGGCTCAACCGCTGACGTCGACGTCGACGGGGGCGATGATCGGCGCCTCGCCCACGCTCAGGTCACCGGGTTCGTCCTCGAAGTACAGCGCCAGGGCCTCCGCGAGGTTGGCCCGGGCCTGCTCTAGGCTCTCGCCTTGGCTGGTGACCTCGACCTCCAAGCAGCGGGCCACCCACCAGGGCCTCTCGTGGGTGATGGCGGCGGTGAAGCGCACGAGGGAAGCCTAGCTAGGCGACCTCGACGAGTGGTGCATAACTGCTTACCTACCACTAAGCAGCCGGAGCCGGTAGTCGCTAGCAAAGCATCATCTGCCGGTCATTGAAGGAGGCAGCCCTCGTCGGCCTCGGAGCGAGTGTCCGGCCGATCAGCGCGGCCAGCGCCACGGTCACGGCCACCAGGAACCAAGTCTCTATAGCCCCGCTACTTGTTCACGTGGTAGACGACCCAGGCGGCGAAGACGCCCGCGGCGATGGCCATGAGGAGCATCGTCGCTTAGCTGTTGAACTTCCGCCAGGCCCAGCGGATGGGCCAACCGAAGGCGTACGCCAACGCCACGTTTACGACCACCCGAACACCACATCGACGATGTACAGGCCCTCCAAGGGGATGCCGTCCTGGTTTGGGCTGTACGCCAGGGCGAACGTGGTCATCGCGGCGACGATCACCGCCCCCGTGTCAATGGGCAGCCAGCCTCGCTTGCGAGCCTGGTGCGGCTCCGGCCGGTGAGCCATCGGCTCCACGCTGGACTCTGGGGTCGCCGGCTCCTGATCCGCCAACTCGGCGATGCAGTTCGTCAGGCCTCGCTCGCGGCGGTCCGGCTGGGGGGCCGCTTGATCTCGATGAGCTCGGGGAAGCACTGCGCGACGGTGCGGAGGCTCTCCCACACCCCGAGCTCCTGTCCTCGCTCCGGCGTGCTGGCCAGCTTGACGAACACCACCTGTTTCTCGTCGAGCACGAGGGTGGGCGTTCCGAATACCCCGTAGCGCACGACGCCCTCACGGTGGTCTTGGGCGACGGCTGCCAGCCAGCGGGGCCGTTCCTGCTCGAACGTCGGGACGTCGACACCGGCGGCGGCCGCCAGAGCCAGCAGCTCGCCCTCGCCGAGGCGGCGGCCGTCGCCGTGCATGGCCTCGAAGACGGACCGGTGGTAGCGGTCGAACTCCGCCTCCCTGGCGGCGTGGGCAAGGGCGAGGGCCAGCACGGAGACGCTCGAGATCTCGGGGTCGTCGAACGGGGACGGAGTGCCCTGGTCGTGGTTGGCTTCCTTGAGTGAGAAGGTTCGCCAGCACACAGCGACGTCACGGCCTGCTCGCACCACCGCTTCGATCCAAGGGAGCACCCGGTAGGAGTACGGGCACGTGTAGTCGAAGAACACGTTCACCTGCATTCGACCATCGTCTCCTCCACCCGCTCGGCGGCCTGATCTTGGTCCGCATGCGCGCCGCGCCCGGGTAGTAGCCGGCCCTGGTGGTCGGCTCCGCCACCTGGGATTGACCCGGTTCGACGGACAGCTTGACTATGCCGCAGCTGCGGCCTTGTGGTGGTGGATATTGGCTTCGTAGGTTGCGGGCGAGACGTACCCCAACGACGAGTGCAACCGGCGTCGGTTGTAGAAGACCTCGATGAACTCGAAGATCGCTCTGCGCGCCTGGGCGCGGGTGGCCCAGGAGCGACGATCGATCAGCTCTGCTTTGAGGGTCCCGAACCAGGCCTCGGCCACCGCGTTGTCCCAGCACTGGCGGGGCCGGCTGAAGCTCTGGGTGATGCCGTTGGCTTGAAGAAGCTGGCGGTAATGAGCCGACGTATATTGCGTGCCACGGTCGGAATGGAAGATCAGCCCTCGCTCCGGCCTGCGGTTGTCGACGGCCATGGTGATGGCGTCACAGACCAACTCGGCCCGCATGTGGTCGGCCATGGCCCAGCCGACGACGCGGCGGCTGAAGCAGTCCAGGACGACCGCGAGGTAGAGCCAGCCTTGGGTGGTGCGGTGCTGGGTGATGTCGGCGACGTAGAGCCGGTCCGGTCCCTGGGGCCGGAAGTTGCGCTCGACCAGGTCGTCGGAGGGAGTCGCGGCCTGGTCTCGGCGGGTGCAGCCGCGCAGCCTTCTGCGGTGCACGCCTTGGCGGTCGCAGGCGCGCATGAGGCGTTCGATACAGCCCAGGCTGACCTGCAGCTGCTGGCCCAGGAC
>JAHWJQ010000237.1 GCA_019348305.1 Actinomycetota bacterium | reverse complement strand
GCCCAAGAACCTGGGATGGAGCACCTATGAGGGGCCCAGGAAGATCAGGGATCGCAAGCTCCACCGACCGGGCGAGCTGGTCCAGCCGGTTGCCGCCTACACCCACCAAGACGGGTGCGCGGTCATCGGCGGTTACGTCTACAGCGGCATCGCCCTTCCTGACCTCGCCCGCCGGTACGTCTTCGGAGACTTCTGCTCGGGGACGCTCTGGTCGCTGCGCGGCACCCCCATCGGGGGGGCGACCGATTTGCGCCGCGAGGAGGCGAAGGTGCCGCAGCTGTCCCACATCGGCCAGGACGGCGAGGGCGAGCTCGTCTTCGCATCGGCTGCCGGCTTCATCTACCGGGCGGTCGCACCGACCACCAGGTGAGCTGCGGTTGCCTGTCGGGCAACAACGAGAGCCCTCTCGCGTTCACTCCTCGTCGTCGTCGCTCCAGGCCCTGTCCTCCTCGTCCCACCGCTCGTTGCGGGCCTCGACCCGGTCACGCCAGTGCTCAGCGGCCTGCTGCGACTCGTAGGGCCCCAGCCGGTCGGCCGGGGGACATGCCCTCGACTCGGGCTCGGCCCGTCCATGGCGGACGCACCAGAACCAGCCACCGCCTTGCGTGCTCGTCACGGGCGGGATTCTTCCCCGCCCGCTGCCGCCGGCGTCGCCGCCAGCCGCAACCGGGCCATCTCCTCCCGCCACTGGCGCCGGCCCTCACCTTCCCGACCGCCGGGCATCCCGGGCACGGGGCGCATCCCGTCGCCATGGGGCGGGGCAGAACCGACCCGCGGGCAGCGGCGGGCGGCGAAGCAGAGAAGCGCCACCCAGCCGCCGATCATCCCCAGCAGGCCGCCGTAGGCGACAAGCGCCGGCCATCCCGGCCCGGCATGCCGCTCGCGGAGCAGCAGGTCGGTCAAGCCCACGAAGGCGGCGGTGCGCTCCGTCTGCACGGGAACCTCGGAAGCCCCGATCTCGGGGTCTGCGGGCAGGTACACCGGCACGGCCATGACTTCGTCGCCCCGCTGCAGCGCCACCACCGTCTTCCACCCTCCGGCTACCGGCACCGGCGTGGAGGTGACATAGCGACCTGGGCCGGCCTCTCGCAGCCGCGACGTGACCCGCCCTCCTCCCTGCCATGCCAGGGCCACGAACCCCGTCGCCCGGTCAGCGGCATCAGGCGGCTGAAGCTCGATCTCGACCTGCGCCCGGCCATCCTCGCCCGGCACGGTCCGTACCACCGCCGCCACGTCGCCGACGTTGCGGGGAAGGGGGATCACCAAGGCGACCGCCAGGGCCATCCCGGCCAGCGCTGCCGGGCGTCGCCGGACCGGGCGCGCCGACCGCACCGGGCGGCTCGTGGCGGCGCCGAGCACCGCGGCGCCCACCGCGGCCAGCGGCACCACCAGCAGCATCCGGGGCAGGTCGTCGCCCCGCACCTCGGCCCACCCGGACAGCGACACCCACGCCAGCTCGCCGGCCACTCCCAGCGTGGCGACCCCCAGGCCGGCCACCAGGGCGAAGCGCAGCCGGTCCTCCGTGCCCAGCCACCAGGCCACCGCCTCCACCACGAGGGCCGAGGCGACGTAGAGCGGGAACCGGGGCAGTGAGTGGTTGAGGGCGCCGGCGATCAAGAGGGTGAACAGGCCGCGGAGGACGACGAAGGCGATGACGGTCTGGACCGCGCCCCAGGGGCCGAGCGCGGCCCGAGCCAGCACCAGGGTGAAGCCGGCCGCGCCAGCCAGCAGCACCGGCAGGTAGAGCGCCTGGAACTGCGGTACTCCGAAGTCGAACTCGCCCTGGTACACCGAAAGCCCGATCAGCACCGCTCCCAGGCTCACCACCTCGATCAGCCGGCCGAGCAGCGTCACGCCGGCACTGTCGGCACCGGCCTCGCCCTCTCGGATCATGAGCCACACGGCGATCGTGGCCAGTACCGCGCCGGTTATGAGCTGGAGGTGGGTCGGGCTCCACAGCGTGACGTCGACGCCGTAGGCCTGGTGCCACAGCTCGTCGAGCGGGAAGCCGGCCAGCGACCCGGTGCCGAGCGCGACCATGGCCAGTGCCGAATACGGGACGCGCAGGCGCAGGAGCCTCATGCCCACCGGCGCCCGGTCGAGAGTGGCGAACAGGGTGGCGATGGCGCCGGAGTAGACGATCCCGCCCAGCCCGATGACGATCATCGTGTGCGAGGGGGTGAAGAGCACCTCGTCGCGCCCGAAATCGATGTGGAAGGCGACGTCCCAGTACAGGCCGACGACGGCCACGCAGAGCGCCCACAGACAGCTGAGCACGCCGGCCATGCTCCAGCCCGGCCGGCCCGTCAACTGGTGGAGGCCGTCGGAGATGCTCCCTAAGAAGGTCCGCAGCCAGTTCCCCTCACCAGAGCGGAAGCCGGCGGCGAACAAGCCCATGACGATGACGCCGTAGAGAAAGAACGGCGCGAGCACGTACAACCAGTCCACTCAGGCCTCCTTGCTTGCGGGATCGGTGGCGTCGACGCGATCAGCTGTGCTCTCCGACAGTCGCCGGGCCAGCGCCGCCGCCGACTGCGCCACCTGGCGCGGCATGGCCTGGGCCAGCGTCGCCTGCACCGACGTGGCGGCCAGCGGGCGCATCCGGGCCAGCGCCTCGGTCACCGTCCCGAGCTGCTCGGGCGGCATGCCGGCGTCCACGAACGGCTGCCACACGAACCGCTCGAACAGCTGCACGAAGCGCACGGCGATGCGTTCCATGTCGGCTCGCAGCGCGGCCAGCTCCTCCTGGGCGGCGGCCAGGGGCACGCCGCTGGCCACGAGCTCGGCCCCGGCCCGCAGCAGTAACGGGCTGGGGACCCGGAACCCGCCCTCCTCGGGGACGACCAGGCCGAGCTCCACCGAACGAAGGGCGAGGGCAGGGTCGCTGACCGCCTCGGGGAACATCGCGGCGAGCTGCTCCAGCGTCATCGCCTCCGGCTCCTCGTCGCTCCAAGGTGCGGCGAGCAACTCGCCGAAGCCGACGAGGTCGTTGAGGCTGAGCCCCCGGGCAGAAGCGTCGAGCAGCGTACGGGTGGCGGCCAGCGAGAACCCCTGGCCCTGGAGGCGGGCGATGAGGCGCAATCGCTTGAGGTGGCCCTCGTTGTAGTAGCCGGTCCGGCCGACCACCGTCGGCGGTGGCAGCAGTCCCAGGGTCTGGTAGTTGCGGATGTTGCGGCTCGTGCACCCCGAGACGCGGGCCAGCTCGTCGATCGTCATGCCCTGGTAGCGCCGGGGTCCCGGGCCACAGCTGATGCCACAGTCGAACGTTACATGAATCGATGTAGACGTGGCACCGAGAACGGGTGCTCCCGGCTCTCCACTGGTAGAAAAGCGGCAGTGACCCTCTCCGACAACGACGAGGTAGGAACCGGGAACTGGGGGCGGCGGGGTCGGCCGTTGACCAGGCTGGTCCATGAGGTGACCGCGCTCTCCCTGGGGGACGAGACCGCCTACCGGGAAGGGCGGCTCACCGTCTCGGCCCAGGAGGCCGCTGCCATCGTCTCGGCGCCGGCGCTGGCCGAGGTGCGGGTCAGCTGCGCCTCCCCGGGTGAGCCGGTGCGGATCGTGAAGCTTCTCGACGCGGTGGAGCCACGGACCAAGGGCAGGGGGGGCGCCGGCAT
>JAHWJQ010000236.1 GCA_019348305.1 Actinomycetota bacterium | reverse complement strand
AGATGAAGCTTGTGCAGGATTGAACAGAGCTCCACCGCGGAGCTCCTCCAGGCATGGGAGCGGGCGAGCATCGGCGAGTCGCCCGGTACGAGCCCTTGCCATGACTACGCCCGATCGCACTCCCGATGTTGTCGGCGTCGCCGTGATCCGCCGGCACGTGATCCGCACCGTACGGATCGACACGCCGGCCCGCCCATGACGGGGCGGGCCGGCGCCTGGAACAGCTAGGTGAAGCAGGTCGCCGGCGGGGGCTCGACGACGACAGTCGGCCGGAGGTCGTCCTCGGTCCGGATGTCGGTGATCACCACCTCGGCACGCTCTGTCGGCGAGGGGTTCCGCAGCGTGTGGACGTGGGGGTGGCGGATCCGGCCCGGGTCGAAGAACCCGGTGCCGGTGGGGTAACTCCTGGAGCTGCAATCGGTCTCGTAGACCTCCACCGTTCCGGTCCTCACCGACACGATGTGGGGCCCGGGGTGGTAGTGCCAGGGCGTGTGGCCGCCGGGCTCGACGGTGATGTGGGCGACGATCACCTGCGACCCGCCCTTCTGCTTTATGCGGATGGGGTCGTCCACTCGGACGTTGGACTCCTCCACCCGATTGATCCCCTGTGCCCCCGGTCCCGTCGCTTGGGCCAGCCCTGACCAAGCAGCCAACCCGGTGACGGCAACCGTCATCACCGCGGCAACCCGATTCGAGGTCTTTCTCTTCATGACAATCCTCCTGTTCGTGTCGTTGATCACTTGGTGCCCGAGCCGACGAGGAGCTCGCACGGGCCGAGGAACCCCTCGGCCGTCTCGAATCGCGCCAGCGCCGCCTCGATCTGGTCCCACACCGCCGGCCGCTCGCGCTCGGCCACGCCAGCCAGCATCTGGTGCAGCGCCCCGAACGACTCGCGCTCGAAGCGGACGCATTCCGCGGCCGACGAGAGTCGCAGGGGGGCGGGAACAGCGTCGACCGTCACGTCGGAGAAACCCGCCGTCGTGAGCGCGGCGTGGAGGACGCCGGGGCCGCCGAGGCTGAACGGCCCAGGCTGGCCTGGTTGGGGCGGAGGGAGCTCGGCCCGGTCGCGGATGATCGACACCGGAACCGAGAAGAACTCGTTTCGGTCTGCGGTCGAGTAGACGATGGCGGCGATCCGTCCGCCGTCGCGCAACGCCCGGCGCATCCCGGCCAGGGCGCGCTGTTGGTGAGGGAAGTAGATCAACCCGACCCGGCAGATCACAGCGTCGAACGACCCAGCCGGGAGGGCGTCGAGAGACTCGCCGTCTGCCTCGATGGTCTCGATGTTGGGCAGGCCGGCCTCCGCCGCCGACTTGGCCGCGTAGGTGAGGATCGTGGGCGAGATGTCGGTGGCGACCACCGACCCGCTCCGCCCCGTCCGGCGGGCCGCAGTGAGGGACTGCCCGCCGGCCCCAGCGGCTACGTCGAGCACCCGGCTGCCGGCGGTGATGCCGGCGGCGTCGAGCATGCGCTCGGTCGCCTCACCCAGCCATGCCTCCAAAGTCGGCCCCCAGCGGTCCCACGCCTCGGCCGCGTCCTCCCACTGTTGGCGGGTGGTGCTCTTGTACTGCACCGGATCGAAGCCCACCGGTGCCGTTTCACTCAACTCGGTCATGCGCTTCTCCTTGCGTCCGTGGTCGATGTGGGGCCAGCTTGACGATCGGCGGTCAAGGCCCACTTCTGCCGCCGCTCAAGGACCGCTCAAATCGACCACGCCGCCCTCGACGCGGCGAATGAGCGGGAGTTGACTTGCCGGCGATGGCAGAGATGGAGTTTCGGGTGCTGGGGTCCCTTGCGGTGGTTTTTGACGGCGTGCCCGTCGACCTCAGCTCACGCAAGCAGCGGTCGCTGCTCGCCCTGCTCGCGCTTCATGCCAGCCAGGTGCTGTCCGTCGATCGCCTCGTCGACGACCTCTGGGGAGAACGGCCCCCGCCGACGGCGCGCCACGCGCTGCAGGTGCACGTTTCGAACCTCCGAAAGCTGCTCGGCCCGGCGACGGTCGTCACCGAACGCCCGGGTTACGTGCTGCGGGTGCCGCCCGAGTCGTGCGACGCCCTTCGTTTCGAGGAGCTCGCTGGCGCCGGCCGGCGGGCCTTGCGGCGCGGCAAACCTCGGGAAGCGTCATCAACCCTCACCGACGCTCTCGCCGTGTGGCGGGGGCCGGCCCTCGCCGACCTCCTCTTCGAGCCATTCGCAAGCCAGGAGGCGGCGCGCCTGGAAGAGCTCCGGGTCGTGGCCATCGAGGACCGCTTGGTGGCCGATCTCGAGCTCGGGCGCCATAGCGAGCTGGTTGGCGAGCTCGAGTCCCTCGTCGCCCGTTACCCCCTGCGGGAACGGCTGTGGGGCCTTCTGATGCTCGCGTCGTACCGATCCGGCCGGCAGGTGGAGGCGTTGCGGGCGTACAAGGCAGTTCGCAACCGCTTGCGGGAGGACCTCGGCCTCGACCCCGGCCCGGAGCTGCAGCAGCTCGAGGCAGCCATCCTCCGCCAGGATCCGGCCCTCGCTGCGCCCCCGATCGGCGGGGGACGACGCGAGGAGAGCGAGCGGGTGGGCACGTCGGTGCCTGCCGGGATCGCGCGGCAGCCTGGCGGGGAGTCACGCCGCACAGCGACCGTGTTGGTGGCTGGCTTCGTCGGCTTCGAGGGCGTCGCCAGGGCACTCGATCCTGAAGACCTGCGGACACTGCTCGACCGGTGCATGGCAAGGCTGGCCGCGGTCGTAGCCCGGTACGACGGCAGCGTGGACAACGTCGTGGGCGGCGAGCTCATGGCGGTGTTCGGTGCGCCCGTTGCCCACGAGGACGACCCCGAGCGGGCCGTCCGGGCCGCCCTGGACCTCCAGCATTCCGTCGGGCACCATGCCGACGACTTCGCCGGCCTGAAGCTGCGGGTCGGGGTCAGCACCGGTGAGGTGCTCTTCGCTGCCTCGGGGCCACCCGACCGGCGGCAGTTCACGGTGATGGGCGGCGTGGTGAACGAAGCTCGCCGGCTGGAAGCCCAGGCGGAGACCGGTGCCGTCGTCGTCGGCGAGGCCACCTGTGCCGCCACCCGTTCGGTTGTGCAGTACAGGGACCTGGGGGCGGCGACGTACTCGGTCCTCGACGTGGCGCCCTCGAAGCAGGTCCGCCCGCTCGGGATGGCTCCGTTCATAGGCCGAGAGGCCGAGCTGGAGCTGCTGCTCGGCGTCTGGCGCCGGAGCATCAGCGAGCGGCAACCCCACCTGGTTTCCATCCTCGGTGAGCCGGGCGTGGGGAAGTCGCGGCAGCTCGCCGAGTTCCAGCGTGTTGCCGCCTCAGAGGGTCGGGTGGTGGCCGGCCGCTGCCTTCCCTATGGCGAGGCGCTGAGTTACGCCCCCCTCTCAGAAGCGTTCCGTCAGGCCGCCGGCGCGACGGCCGACGATCCACCTGCAACGGCGCTCTCGAAGCTCCGCGAGCTCGTGCGGTCCGTCCAGCAGGCGGGTGAGGAAGCTGGCGCAATCGCCCGGCACCTCGCGCTGCTCACGGGCCTCGACGACGACGGAGACCGGTCTGTGGGCCTCGTCGACGAGCGTACTCTCCACGGCTCCACTCGCCGGTTCCTCGAGGCTCTGGCGCGCGACAAGCCGCTCTGCCTCGTCCTCGA
>JAHWJQ010000235.1 GCA_019348305.1 Actinomycetota bacterium | reverse complement strand
AGGATGAGGCTGAGCGTGGCCGTCTCGCCCCGCTGGATCTGGTCGAAGATGTCCTCGAGCTTGGCGCCGCCGCCGGTGGCCGAAGCGGTGCCGGCCTGGTTGGCGAAGCGCCGGCGCTGGGCCCGCGCCTCGGCGACGGTGCGGGCCGTCTTGTCGTCGGTCGTCGCCCGCAGCTCGTCGCCGGCCTGGGGCACGTCCGAGAGGCCGAGCACCTGGACCGGCGTCGAGGGCAGGGCCTCTTTGACCCGGTCGCCCTTGTCGTCGATCAGGGCCCGCACCTTCCCCCACGCGGCGCCGGCCACGATGAGGTCGCCCACCCGCAGGGTGCCGCTCTCCACCAACACGGTGGCAACCGGCCCCTGTCCGATGTTGAGGTTGGCCTCGAGGACCACTCCGCGGGCGCGGCCCTCGGGGTTCGCCGTCAGCTCCTCGAGCTCGGCAACCACCAGGAGCTGCTCGAGGAGGTCGTCGATGCCCAGGTTCTGCAGGGCCGAGACCTCTACACAGATGGTGTCGCCGCCCCAGTCCTCGGGCACCAGCCCCTGCTCGGACAGCTGCTGCTTGGTGTGGTTGACGTCGGCGTTCTCGCGGTCGACTTTGTTGATCGCCACCACGATGGGCACCTCGGCCTGCTTGGCGTGGTTGATGGCCTCGATCGTCTGGGGCATCACGCCGTCGTCGGCGGCCACCACCAGGACCACAATGTCGGTGGCGTCGGCGCCGCGGGCCCGCATCGCGGTGAAGGCCTCGTGGCCGGGGGTGTCGATGAAGGTGATGTGGCGGCCTTCCTTCACCGCCTGGTAGGCACCGATGTGCTGGGTGATGCCACCGGCCTCACCAGCCACGACGTTGGTCTCGCGGATGCGGTCGAGCAGCAGCGTCTTGCCGTGGTCGACGTGGCCCATCACGGTGATGACCGGCGGGCGGGGCCGCAGGTCGGCTTCGGCGTCCTCGTCGTCGTCGGCGAAGAACTTGGCGATGAGCTCTGCTTCCTTCTCCTCGCCCCGGTCGACGAGGCGCACGCTTGCGCCGAGCTCGAGGGCGAACAGCTCGATCTGTTCGTCGGTGAGCGACATGGTGGCAGTCACCATCTCGCCCTGTTGGAGCAGGAAGCGGATGACGTCGGCCGGTGACCGGTTGAACTTGGGGGCGATGTCTTGAGCCGTGCTGCCCCGCTCGATGATGAGCTCGCCCTCGGGCACCGGCGCGCTCGACGGCGTGTAGCGCGTCAGCTCCTGGGCTTCGAGCTCTTCGTAGTTGCGACGGCGACGCCCGCTGCGCCGGCGCCTACCGCCACCGAAACGACCACCCCCGGGACCGGGACGACCGCCTCCACCTGGACCACCGCCTCCTCCGGGGCCACCGCCAGGGCCGCCGCCACCGGGACGGGGACCGCCGAAGCCGCTACTCGGCCGGCCGGCGCCACCGGGACCGCTGGCACCCGCGCCGAAGCGAGGGCCGCCGCCACCGGGGCCCCCACCTGGCCGTGGTCCGCCGAATCCCCCACCAGGACGGCCGGCGCCACCGGGCGGGCCACCAGGTCGCCCGCCTCCAGGCGTCACCGGAGCCATGGGCCGGCCGCCCATGCCGGGCGGAGGCGGGATCGGCTTGCCGGTACGCGAGACGGGTGGGGCCCCCGGCGGCGGCGGGATGGGCTTGCCGGCGCCGCTCAGGGGTGGGCGGCGGGGAGGTGGCGGGATCGGCCTTCCCCCCGTGCCCACGGGGCCGCCCGGTCGCTCCGAGGTCCGCTCGGGACCGGTTCCCCCCTCACCGGGCCGGTCGGGCGCGGTTCCCCGCTCAGAGGACCGCTGCGGCGGTGACGCGGGACCGGCGGCGGGGCGGACCTCAGAAGGCGGCGGCCGCCGGGCCGGTGCCGTCTCCGCTGGAGCCGACGCTGCGGCCGGGCGGGCCGGCTCGGCCGGACGCGGCGCTTCCACGGGCTGGCTCGGCCGGGGCGGGGGGACGGCGGGCCGGCTCGAGATGCGGGGCGCCTCGTCGCGCCGGGGAGGAGCATCCGGCGGCGGCGTGGTGAGCGGTGCCGGCGCCGGCGCTGCGGCGGCCGCCGGACGAGCGGGCTCGGGCAGCGGCGCGGGGGCCGGCGGCTCGGGCGTAGGAGCAACAGCGGGCTCGGCATCGACGGCGGGGACGAGCGGCTGGGCCGGCTCTGTCTCGGGAGCTGACTTCTTGCCCCCGGCTTTCTTCTTCGGAGGCTCGGGCTCCTCGGGTGAGACATCGCGACGGAGCCCCTCGCGGTCGGCCTTGCGGCGCACGCGATCGGCCTGGGCGTCCTCGATGCTCGAGGAGTGGCTCTTGACCCCGATCCCGAGCGAGATGCACAGATCGAGGGCTTCTTTGTTCGTCAGCCCGAGCTCACGAGCAAGCTCGTAGACCCGGATCTTCTTCTGAGGCAAGGGGGTGAGGGTTCCTCTCGACGGCGACGGTCACATGTCGCGGCCTTCTATCCTCGCACGTTCGGCCAGCTTCGCACGAAGTGACTCCGGGGCTTCGGCCCGTACTGGAGCCCGAAACGCACGCTCGAACGCCTTGCGACGAAGGGCGAGGTCGAAACATTCCGGGGTGCCGGCGCACAGCCACGCTCCCCGCCCGGGAAGGCCACGACCGATGCGCAGCGAGCCATCCTCGACGCGCACGACGCGTACCAGTTCCTCGGGGGGCGCCACTCGACGACAGCCGATGCAGGACCTCAGAGGCCGAGCTATGCAGAGGCCTCCTCGCCCATGCCGCCGGCAGTGGCTGACGCAGCCTGACCTGCGGTCCCCCCGTCGGTGCCTTCCGGGCGAGTGTCGGGCACCGAGTCGTCAGGGGTGACCTCGTCGGGGGTGACCTCCACCGGGCCGCCTTCCTGCTCTGGGGCCTGCTCGGCCTCCGGGCCGACGTCGGCTCCGTGCGACCACTCCTCGGCCGACATGGCTTCGCCTCCCTCGGCTGGCTTCCACACCAGCTCGCCCGTTGCGTCGTCCGTCACCCACTCCCCCTCGGCCCAGTCCTGGTTGGCGTACTCCTCTTCCTCCACCAGCTGCGTCTCGCTCTTGATGTCGACGCGCCAGCCGGTGAGGCGGGCGGCGAGGCGGGCGTTCTGGCCCTCCTTGCCGATGGCCAGGGACAGTTGGTAGTCGGGGACGATCACCGTGGCCGTACCGGTCTGTTCGTCCAGACGGACCTCTTTGACCTTGGCCGGCTGCAGCGCCCGCATCACGAACTCGCCAGGATCCTGGGAGAAGGGGACGATGTCGACCTTCTCACCCCGCAGCTCGTTGGTGACCATACGGACCCGGGCACCTCGCGCTCCCACGCAGGCACCTACCGGGTCGACGTTCTGGTCGTTGGACCACACCGCGATCTTGGTGCGGTGGCCAGGCTCCCGCGCTGCCGCCTTGATCTCCACCACGGCGCTCGAGATCTCGGGCACTTCCAGCTCGAAGAGGCGCTTGATGAGCCCGGGGTGGGTGCGGGACACCACGATCTGGGGACCCTTGGTGGTCTTGCGCACCTCGACGATGTAGGCCTTCAACCTCGCCCCGTGCTCGTAGCGCTCGTAGGGCACCTGCTCCGCCTGGGGCAGCAGCGCCTCCACCTTGCCCAGATCGAGCAGGGTGTAGCGGTTGTCGCTCTG
>JAHWJQ010000234.1 GCA_019348305.1 Actinomycetota bacterium | reverse complement strand
GGATCGGAGCCGCCCGCCAGTAGGGTGGCTCCGTCCACGGTCGTCCTCCCCATCGCCGCACAAGTGGCCGCAAGTTCAGCGCACCACCGCGCACCTGCGCGACCGGAGAAGCCGGCGGGCCTGCAGCTGAGCAGGATTTCGGCGGGGAGACGTCGAACTCTCCCTTGGTAGCTCCACGCGTAGGAGACCCCACGAAAGGAACGTTTGCATGACACATGATGTGAAGATCGTCCGCCGCCTGGTCGGGGCCGTCGCCGGCGCCGGCCTGGTCGGCGCCCTGTCGATGGGCAGCGCCGGAGCGGCGCTCGTCGAGCACCAGGAGAACACCGGGTTCGACGTGAGCCGCGGCGTCGAGAAGTGTGTGACGGTGGCAGTGCCCACCGCCACCGCCACGGTCAACGCCAAGCTCAAGGTGTCGGCCGCCGGCGCCAACTTCCAGCGTCAGCAGTCGACCACGGTGTCGAGCGGCGACCTCGGCACCCTGAAGGTCTGCGTGGAGGCCGACGCCGCTGCCGACGTCTCCCTCGACGCCCATGCGGTGGCCGACGCCGGTCTGGGCGGGACCACGGTGAACGTGTCCGCTGAGGCGGTGGCCGAGACCGCCGTCGACGTCAACGTGACCGTCAACGGCCAGGAAGTCCTCTAAGGACACCAACTGAGCGCCTCTTCCGAGGCGAGACCGATGACCCCGGGGGGCCTGCCCCTCGGGGTCATCTGGCGTTTTGGGGCAGGTCGTCCTCGGCCCCAGCTCGCACGCGCCGAATCGCACCGGAGCCGAAGCGCTCGATGAAGGGCTCCGCCACGGCGCTCCGGTGCCCGGGTGCTCCGGCCCAGGATGCTCCGGCCCAGGATGCTCCGGCCCAGGATGCTCCGGCCCAGGATGCTCCGGCCCAGGATGCTCCGGCTCGCCCCGCTGTTGCCAGGTGCCCGGACGCGAAACGACCCCGGCCTGTGGCCGGGGTCGTCGCCGTTCGGAGAGGAGGCGGATCAGGCGGAGACGCTCACCTTGTCGTCGGGGCGGTTGGCGTTGCGACGGTTGCGCACGCTGAACACCGCGCCGGCGCCCACCAGGATCAGGGCCAGGCCGCCCTGGGCCAGCGGGAAGGCTTCGGCGCCGGTGCGGGGAAGGGCGCCGGTGAGGCGCCCGGCCGTGTCGGTGTCGGCGGCGCCGGCCCCGAGGACGGTGATCGGGAACCGCAGCACCAACGTGCCCGACCCGTCGGCGTTCTGGCCGGTGGCGGTGATGGTGTGCTCGCCCGGGGCGATGTCGGTGGGGACGGTCACCGTGGCGGTGAAGGTGCCGTTGGCGTCGGCGGTGGCGGTGCCCAGGCGCTGGGGCGTGGAGAAGATGTCGATGACGACGTCACCCACGAAGCAGCAGCCGGAGATGGTGATGGGCTGGCCGAGGGTGACCGTGGTGTCGCTCACGGCGACGAAGTTGCCCTCCTGGTACTGAGCCTGGGCTACGCCGGGGGAGGCCATCAGCGCCAGCGCACCGGCCAGAAGCAGGATCCTCTTGATCATTGGGGGTTTCCTCTCGTCGCGTTTCCCGCCAGATACGGCGCCGGTCTCCCGAAGGATCTCGACAGCATGCATGTGCCGGCCGGGAATGTCCAGCCTTTATCACCGCCGTGCCGTGCGGGGCACGCTACCCTGCTTCAGCGGAGACTGAAACCGGCCGTGACCCACCGCTCCCGGTCGAGGTCCAGGGCCAGCGCCGCCCCCGACCCCTCGCCGGGCGCCTCCAGCCCGTTGACCTGGTCCACCCGCCACCCCGGCGCCGGCTCCAGGTGCACGGCGACGGCGTCCGGCTCGATGGTGGCCTGGTGGCCCAGGTCGAGGCGGTAGGTGGGCGACGGCGCCAACGTGCCCGACAACTCCAGGGTGACGGTGCGTGCCTCGCCGGCGGGGATGGCCACGAAGGTGGAGTAGACGCTGCGCTCCTGCTCGCGCCCGGCTTCCATGGGCAGCGGCTGGCCGTCGATGGTGGCGCTGTCCAGGGTGAGGGGGCTGTAGAACGACAGCCACAGCCGGTTGGTGCCGGGGGGGATGTCGACGGGCCCGCCGGACCCGATGAGGTAGTGGGGCAGGCCCTCGGCCGGGGCCCGGTTGCCGAGGCGGATCTCGGCGGTGGCCGAGGTGGCGCCGGTGGCCGGGTCGTAGGCCACCCGGTACGACAGCGACCGGTCGAGGAAGAGGTCGATCTTGTTCCCGCCCGAGTTGTTGGTCACCACCGCGGCGTAGTCGCCCACCACCGGGGCGAGGGCGCCGGCGGCGCCCAGGCGCTCGAACACCGCCTGCTCCCCGGCAGCGGTGCTGTGGAGCTGGATCCGGCCCTGGCGCACCATGGGCCCCAGCACCTCGGCCACCCTGCCCGGCCCCGGCAGCTCGCCCGCCACCAACCGGTCGAACACTGCCCGCATCAGCGAGTCGAGGAACTCGACCCGCTCCGGGTTGGTGAAGCCCTCGGCCCCGAGGCGCAGGTACTGCTCGCGCAGCAGCACGTCGTCGGCGTTGTCGGCGCCGATGGGCTCGGGCCACTCGGCCACGGTCACCGGCCCGGTGAGCTCCAGCAGGGCGGCCAGGGCCAGCGGGTCGAGGCTGATGACCCCGTCGACAGGGGCGCCGCCGTAGCGGGGGTAGAACCGCTCGATGGCCTCGGCCACCGCCGGGAAGTGGGGCGACAGGGTGATGTCCTGCCACAGCAGGGGTCCGCCCCGGAAGCGATCGAGGTAGGCCGGCACGTCCTCGGGCATCTCCGGGTCGGGGCCGGCGCCGGTGTTGAGGTCCATAGCCCGGCCGGTGCGCACCAGCTCCAGCCGGCCGCCGGTGGCGGTGAGCTCGCCGAAGTTGCCGAGCAGGCCGCCGCTGCCCCGCAGCTCGACCGGCGTCAGCAGGGCGAGGAAGTAGCGGCGGGGGCCGTCGCCGCCCAGGAAGGCGGGGGCGACCTCGGCCACGGCGGCGGCGTCGGCGGCGGCGGGAGCGGCGTCGCCGACCCGGGCGGCGAGGTCGTCGAGGGCGCGGCGCAGCGGGGGCGCCAGCCAGGGCGAGCGGGCGGCGGCCAGCTCCCCGTCGGCCTGGCCCAGGGCGGCCGACACCCGGGCCAAGGGTTGGCGGAGCGCCTCGATGGCCGCCAGGTCGACGGCCCCGCCCCGCAGGCGCACCTCCCCGGGGTCGGCCTCGGAGGCGGCGACGGCGGCCACGCCGGCCAGCTCGGCACCCGAGGAGGCCACCTGCTCCAGGGCCAGGGCGTTGCGGGCCACGCCGGGTACGAGCCGGGCCGGGCGGGCCCACCACGCCGAGAGCCGGTCCCGTGCCTGGGAGAAGGCGTCGGCCGCCACCTCGAGTTGGCGCACGCCGGACCGGGTGTCGCCCATCCGGGTGGCGTCGAAGCCGGCGCGGGCATGGGTCACCCCCCGCTCCAGCAGGGGGCGGGCGGCCAGGGCGCTGGCGCCGAAGGCCACGGTCGCCATCGTGGCCACCAGCGCCGCGGCGCCGGCGCCCGCCAGCACCCGCCGCCGCAGGGGCGGCGCCGAGGCGGCCAGGGCCGAAGCGGCCACGACGACCACGGCCACGGCGGCGACCACAGCGCTGACCCCCACGCCCGGTTGCTCCAGGCGCAGGGCGGCCTGGGCGACCATGGCGCCG
>JAHWJQ010000233.1 GCA_019348305.1 Actinomycetota bacterium | reverse complement strand
TCTAGGCTACAAGGTGAAGCTCTGCATGCCCAAAAACGCCAGCGAGGAGCGGAAGAAGATCCTCAAGGCCTACGGGGTCGAGGTCGTCTTGACCGACCCGGGCGAGGGCTCGGACGGGGCCATCCGGAAAGTTCGGGAGCTCTACGCCGAGGATCCCGAGCGGTACTTCTACCCGGATCAGTACACCAACCCGGCCAACCCGAGGGCACACTACGAGTCGACGGGGCCGGAGATCTGGGACCAGACCTCGGGGCGGATCACCCACCTCGTCGCCTCCGTCGGGACGGGGGGCACCATCTCCGGGCTGGGCCGGTACCTCAAGTCGAAGAACCCCGACATCGAGATCGTGGGCGCCGACCCGGAGGGGTCGGTCTACTCCGGCGGCACGGGCCGGCCCTATCTGGTGGAGGGCATCGGCGAGGACTTCTGGCCCGACACCTACGACCGGTCGGTGGTCGACCGGGTCGTCATGGTCAGCGACCGCGACTCGTTCCTCATGGCCCGCAGGATCACCAAGGAAGAAGGCATCCTCGTCGGTGGTTCCTGCGGCACTGCGGTCGCCGCCGCCCTGACCGTCGCCTCCGACCTCGGACCGGGCGATGTCGTCGTGGTCGTGTTCCCCGACTCGGGCCGCGGCTACCTGTCCAAGCTCTACAACGACGGGTGGATGGCCGACTACGGCTTCCTGCGAACCGCCGGCCAGACCGCCGGCGACGTCCTCGAGCGCAAGCACAGCGAGCTGCCCCGGCTGGTGCACGTGCACCCGGAGGAGACGGTGCGCGAGGTCATCGCGATCCTTCGGGAGTACGAGGTGTCACAGGTCCCGGTGGTGAGCGCCGAGCCGCCGCTGGCCTTCGCCGAGGTCGTAGGGTCGGTGCACGAACGCCAGCTCCTGCAAGCGGCCTTCGACGACCCGGGCCTGCTCGACAAGGAGGTGGCGGCCGTGATGGGCCCGCTCCTGCCGACGGTGGGCTCCGGTGAGCCGGTCCAGCTGGCGGTGAAGCGCCTGGAGGGAGCCGGCGCCGTTCTCGTCGTCGACGCCGGCCATCCCGTCGGCATACTCACCCGCTCCGACCTCCTCGACTTCCTGGCGTCCCGGTGACGACCGGGTGGGGGTTCGACACCACCGCCATCCACGCCGGCCAGGGCCCCGACCCGGTGACCGGCGCAGTGGTGCCCCCTATCTCTCTCGCCACCACCTTCGCCCAGGATGGCGTCGCCCAGCACCGCGGCTATGAGTACTCCCGCTCGGGCAACCCCACCCGGTCCGCACTGGAGGAGTGCCTGGCCGCGCTGGAGGGCGCCAGCGCCGGGCTCGCCTTCGCCAGCGGCCTGGCCGCCGAGGACGCCGTGCTGCGCACCGTGCCCGACGGCAGTCACGTGCTGCTGGCCCCTGACGCCTATGGCGGCACCTGGCGGCTGCTCTCGCGGGTGCACGGGAGCCGCCTCCGGTTGAGCACCTGCGCCCTCGACGACCCGGAGGCCCTTGATGCCGCCTGGACGCCGCAGACCCGGCTGGTCTGGCTGGAGACGCCGAGCAACCCGCTGCTTTCGATCATCGACATCGCCGCCGTTGCCGAGGCGTGCCACCAGCGACAGGCCCGCTGCGTCGTCGACAACACCTTCTCCACCCCCTACCTGCAACAGCCGCTGGCTCTGGGCGCGGACGTGGTGGTGCACTCGACCACCAAGTACCTGGGCGGCCACTCCGACGTGGTGGGGGGCTTCCTCGCCGTCAACGACGCCGGCCTGGCCGACGAGCTGCGCTTCCTGCAGAACGCGGTGGGCGCGGTACCCGGTCCCTTCGACTGCTACCTCGTCCTGCGCGGCGTGAAGACCCTCGGCGTGCGAATGGACCGCCACTGCACCAACGCCGGCGCCGTGGTCGAGTTGCTGTGCGGCCACCCCGCGGTGTCCTCGGTGCTGTGGCCGGGGTTGCGTGACCACCCCGGCTACGCAGTCGCGGCCAAGCAGATGCGGGACTTCGGCGGCATGGTCACCTTCGGCTGCGCCGGCGGCGAACCGGCGGCGCTGGCGGTGGCCCAGCGCACCCGGCTGTTCACGCTGGCGGAGTCGCTGGGAGCGGTCGAGTCGCTCATCGAGCATCCCGCCCGCATGACCCACGCCAGCGCCGCCGGATCGCCCCTCGCTGTCGACCCTTCGCTGGTGCGGCTGTCGGTCGGGATAGAGACGGCGAGCGACCTGGTGGACGACCTGCGAGCGGCCCTCGACTCGCTCTGACCCCGACGGCCGCAGCGCCGGGCCTGCAGGGGTAGCAACGGGCGGCCACCTAGATTTGAACCCGCGATGGCTGAACGATGGACGGCGCAGTGGAAAGAGCTCTACGAGGAGGTCGTGACCTCGGGGCTGTGCACCGGCTGTTCGGGCTGCGTCGTCGCCTGCCCCCACGACGTCCTCGGCTACAACGACGGCGACGGCGTCTACAGGCCGTTCCACCTCGAAGAGGAGCTGGGGCCCGACAACTGCATCCACGGCGAGAAGGGCTGCACCTCCTGCACCCGCGCCTGCCCCCGCTTCCGGGCATGGGAGCCCGAGATCGACAACCACCTCTTCGGCCGCACCCGGCGCCCCGACGAGATGGCCGGGATCTCCAAGGACATCATCCTCGCCCGCGCCTCGGAGGAGATGGTCCACAAGATGGGCCAGGACGGGGGGCTGGTCTCGGCCATCCTCATCTGGTGCCTGGAGAAGGGCTACATCGACGCCGCCCTGGTCTCCTACCTCGAAGGCGACAAGAGCACGTGGAAGGCGGTGCCCGGCGTGGCCCGCACCCGCGACGAGGTCCTGGCCGCCGCCGGCAGCCGCTACACCTACTCGGCCACCCCCATGGCCTACGGCGACGCGGTGGCGGGGGGGGCCGAGAAGATCGCCCTGGTCGGCATGAGCTGTGAGTCGTCGGTGCCGCCGATCATGTCGGTGCGCAAGGTGGGCAAGGTGGCCAAGCGCTTCGCCCTCAACATCGGCCTGTTGTGCTCCAAGACCTTCGACGACGCCATCTTCCCCGAGCTCTTCGAGGCCAAGTACGGCCTCAAGAAACAGGACATGGTGAAGATGAACATCAAGGGCGTCTTCCAGATCTGGATGCGCAACGGCGACTACCACGAGGTGCCCCTCAAGGAGTGCCACGCCTGGACCCGTGACGGCTGCAAGCTGTGCCCTGACTTCGCGGCCGAGCACGCCGACATCTCCACCGGCGGCATCGGTGCCTTCAACGACTGGACGCTGACCATCGTGCGCACGGACATCGGCCGGGAGATCATCGTCAAGATGCTCGAGGACGGTTCGATCTACGGCCGACCCGGCGACGACGACCCGGGTGCCATCGAGCTGCTGCGCAAGCTGTCGATCGTGAGCCGGCGCCGGTGGCCTGAGTGGCACCCCCTCCAGCACCCGAAGGTGGGGGCGCCGCCGCCCAAGCCAAAGGCCAAAAAGGCGCCGGCCGCCACCGTCGAGCCCGCCGGCAAGTAGGGAGACCGGGCGCCGCCGCCGGCGCCGCTACGTCTCGTGTGGAGCGTCCTGGCGACCAGACGTGGGCAAACGACGCGGGATCACGACCAGAACGGCCCAAACGTCACGATGGCCCGGCGGTCACGCCAGCTCCTCCACGAGCCGGCCGATCTCCCTCGCCGCGGCGTCCACGGTATGG
>JAHWJQ010000232.1 GCA_019348305.1 Actinomycetota bacterium | reverse complement strand
AGCCGGTCGGCTTCGCATCGACCCTGCGTGCGCCGCTGAGAGCGCCTGAGCCCGCGCTATGTTGGGACGCTCCCGGGCGATTGGCTCAGCGGTAGAGCGCTGCCTTCACACGGCAGAGGTCACTGGTTCGAATCCAGTATCGCCCACGGAAAAAGTGCTGGTTACAGCGTTGCACAGTGAGAAGTATTCTTACTCTGCAAGCGGTCGTGCCACTAGCGTGCCACTAGCACGGCAGTTTCTGAGCGGAAATGGGGTGCTGGGACCGGTGCTGGAGGGGTCTCGCGGACCATCGCGACCAGTGGCCGAGGCGGGCTGGTGCTGTTCCCGGAGAGCTGCCTCGGTTTTCCTGCGATGGCCGAAATCAGCCCGGCAACCTTCGCCCTGTGTCCGTCAGCGTGGACCGGCTGGTGCGGGGAAGACGGCCCGCTCAGCACCCGCATCGATGAGCACGGAGAAACGGGGCATCACCGGAGCCGAAGTAGAGCAAACTACACGCGTGGCTCTTGATGTTCTTGACCGTGAGATGTTCGCCGAAGCGGAGGCGGCGCGACTCCTTCAGGTCGCGCAAGGGACCCTGCACTACTGGCTAGAGGGCGGCACGCGGGAGGGTCGGGAGTACTTGCCGATCGTTCGGCCAGAGCCGACCGGTTCCAAGATCGTCACCTGGGGTGAGTTCGTCGAGGCGGGACTGCTGCGCCAGTACCGACGGCAACATCGTGTGCCCATGAAAGAGCTCCGCGCCGCGATCGGGCATCTTCGCGACCGACTCGGCATCCCGCATCCGCTTGCTCATGCACGGCCCTTCGTCGGCCCTGGCCGGCGGCTCCTACTTGAGGTGCAGGAGGAGGCCGAGCTGCCCGGCGCCTACTGGCTGGTGGCCATCGCCGATGGCCAACCAGTCCTAACGCCGCCATCGGAGACGTTCTACGAGCGCGTGGAGTGGGACGACGATGTTGCACAGGGGTGGCGACCTGCTGCCGACCCAAGGTCACCGGTTCGGATGCGCCCCGACGAACGGTTCGGCCTTCCGGCCGTCGGAGGCATCAAGACCGAAATTATCTGGGAACATCTCGCGGCGGACGAGAGCTTCGGGGACGTCGCTCAACAATTCGATCTGACCGTTGCCGAGGTCCATTGGGCCCATGCCTTTGAGACCAGCCTTCAGGCTGCGTGAAACCGGCTGACGTTCGGTTCTACTTCGACGCCGACATACTCGGCCTAGCCAAGCTCATTGCCGGGTTACGCGCCGACGTCACCTACCCCGGTGACTCTGGAGCCGTCATCCACGGTCGAACTCGATCGGCCTGCGCGATCTCGACGCCCCGGACGAAAGACCCGGTCTGGATTCCGATCGTGAGTCGACAGAACCTGCTGGTGGTCACTCGGGACAGCAACATCAAGCAGCACAGCGCCGAGCTGGCGGCCGTACGAGTCAACGGCTGTCGGATGGTTGCGCTCTCGTCCGATGAGGCGACGACGGTGTGGGCACAGCTGGAGGTGGTCATGACTCAATGGCGCAAGATCGAGGGACTGCTTGACCTTCCAGGCCCGTTCATCTACACAGCGACCCGGACCACGTTGGCGAAGGTTCTGATGTGAAGCGAGGTTGGGTGTGTCAAGTAGGACTGGCCCCACCGTGCTCGCCTGATTTGGCTCCACCCTGGACGGCGTTGGGCACCGGGTAGATACTGCGGCGTGCCTAGCGGCGAGGAGCTGAGCGCCCAGATCGAGGCGCTCCCATGGCAGCAACGCGAAGCGATCAACGAAGCCGTCTTCCAGGGCCGCGCCGTGGCTGACGCCGAGCTCGCCCCTCTTGCTGCGGAATGGGCAGCGGAGCGACGGCGCCAGACGGCTCGGCTCTATCTCGGGGTCATTGGACCGCTTCTTATCCTGACCGGGACCGTCATCATCTGGTTGATCTCGCGAAACGACCCGGAAGAAGGGTTTGGCGTGCTCGTGATCGCGGGGGTCATGAGTGCCTGCGTGATGGGCCTCATCGTCTGGGCGGTCGCGTGGCGGCCCCTCGTGCGCGCCGAGAGGGCGAACTTGGCGAAGGCGGGCGTCGGCACCCCACCTTCAAGGAGGGAGCCGTCCCATTGGGTCATCGCTTGGCTCGTCGCGTGGCCGATCGCGGCGCTCCTTGGGGTAGTCATCCGGGCGCTCGGGGTGTCGCCTACTGGGCCTCTCGCCGTTGTCCTCTGGTTGCTTCTGGTGTGGGCGGTCAAGCGTGCGCTCGACAGTCGAGATTCCGGCTGACCGCGCCATGAGCATCAACCCGCTCGCGCTCTCTTGCCCTTGGTAGCCCGCGTCGCTCGCAGCCGATAGCTCTCGGTGCCCGTCTCGATGATGTGAGCGTGGAAGGTGAGCCGGTCGACGATGGCCGCCACCAGGCGGGGATCCGGGATGATCGAGCTCCACTCGCTGAACGGCAGGTTGCTGCCGGTGGCGATGGAGGCCTTCTCCTCCCTCTCGGTCACGATCTGGAACAGCAACTCGGCGCCCCGGGCGTCCAACTGCACGTAGCCGAGCTCGTCCAGGCACAGAAGGTCCAGGCGGCCGTAGCGGGCCACGATGCGGCTGAGGCGTCGTTCGTCGGCCGCCTCCACCAACTCGTTGACCAGCTGGGCACAGGTCACGTAGCGAACCCGTCGGCCCTGCTCGCAGGCGGCGATGCCGAGCCCAATGAGCAGATGGCTCTTGCCCGTGCCGCTGTCCCCGAGAAGCACGACGGGGTCACCGGCGTCGAGGTAGGCGCCGCTGGCCAAGGTGGCGAGGGTGGCCGGGTTGACCGTCGGTGCTGCCGACAGGTCGAAGTCGGCCAGGCGCTTGACCCGAGGGAAGCGGGCCTCGTGGAGCCGACGCTGGCGACGGCGTTCGGCCCGGTCGTCGACCTCTGCGGAGAGCACCTCGGCCAGGAAGGCCAGGTAGGACAGCCGGTTGAGCTGGGCGGTCTCTCCGAGGCGCACCGCCTCCGACCGCACCGTGGGCAGGTGCAGCTCCCGGGTGGCGGCTCCGATGGCGGCCTGGGCAGCGGTATCGGTCATGGGTGGCACGAGCTGGCCTCCAGCAGGGTGTCGTAGCCGTTGAGCGTCGGCTTGGGGCGGTCGTAGCGGTTGAGGGCGCCGATGGGCACGACCGGGGCGACGGCGCGCTCGGACGTCTTCCGCGCCTCGATGACCACGACCTCGGGATCCACCGAGCCCACCACCAGGGCCGCTCGCATGCCGGCCAGCAGGGCATCTCGAGGAACGGAGCGGTGAGCGAGGAGCACCTCGACTAGCGCTCGGGTGCCACCGGCGTCGCCCAGACGGTGACGGGCGGCCTGCCAGAACTCATCATTTTCCTTCGCGAGCGCTGCACTGCTCATACGCGGAGGAGCGCAACCGGCTGAGGCAGGGTGCCGGCCACGCGCCTCAGGTCATGAGCGTCGGAGGTGAGCACGGATGCTCGAGCCCGGCTGGCCACCAGCACGACGTGCACGTCGACGACGTCGGCCACCCCAGAGGCTCCTGCCAATGCGCCGACGTCATGGGCGTCGGTCGCGGCGAGCGGTACGACGTCGCAGCCCCGTAGCAACCGGCGCAGCTGGACCTGCTGTGCCGAACGGCTGACCTGGGCCACCACAGGAGCCGTGGTCAGCGGCACCAGGCCCAACTCGAGGCGGGCCCGGTGGTCCGCCCACAGGCGCCGGTCGGATC
>JAHWJQ010000231.1 GCA_019348305.1 Actinomycetota bacterium | reverse complement strand
TGAAGTAGGCAAAGCCGAAGAACCCAAAGGAGTTCTTCTCACCCTTGATGCCCTGCACAAGGGTGTTGTCGTCCTCAGAGGCCGTGTAGTCGGATCGAGGCTTGAGGCTCTCCGGCTTCTTGGGGTCGCCCAGCACCTCCTCGACGAAGAAGTCATAGGTACCCGAGTCGGTGCCAGGGGCGAAGATGGCGATCTTTTCGTTGGGGAACTTGGGATCGACCTGGTTCCAGGTGGTCGCGCCGCCCTGCTTGAAGATGGTCGCCAACTGCTCGAGGCTCAGGCACTCCACGAACTTATTCTCGGCGGACGTGACGATGGCGAGGCCGTCGAGGCCGACCCGGAACTCCGTGAACTCCACCCCCGCGGCGGCGCAGGCCTTGTTCTCCTCCTCCTTGATCGGCCTCGATGCGCCTGCGATGTCGATCTCGTTGGCGCAGAACTTCTTGAAGCCGCCGCCCGTCCCCGACGTCCCCACCGCGACGTTGACGCCGCTCTGTTGCTTGCGGAACTCCTCGGCGATGGCCTCGCTCACCGGAGCGACCGTGGAGGACCCGTCGATCGAGATGGAGCCGCTCAGGGCCGGTTCCTCGCCGGCGCCGCCCGTACCCCCGGCGCCAGTACCGGCGCCGTCGTCGTCGCCACCACAGCCGGCCACCATGAGCGCCATGGCGAGGGAAACCACCCCCAGCTGGATGCCGCGTCCGCTGAATCGCCTCATGTCGAGTCTCCCCTGTTCAGGTTTCTGCGCGGGAGGGCAAGTCCCCCGCTCGATCGCCCACCCTAGGGAGGCCGGCTGACGAGGAGGCCTCTGCAAGGTGGACGGTAGGTGAACGATGGCTGAACGTCAGCCAACGCGGCCGCCGGCTAGGAGGCAAGTCGACCCTCCCCGGTCACGCCTGTGCCCTCCCCTTCCATCGGGGGGAAGGGGAGGGCTACGGCGGCACTCCTGGGAAGACCTCGCCTCCCCCTGGCCGGGTCGTGGACCGGCCGGAGGAGGGTGTTGTCACCCTACGGTCGCTCCTTTACGGCCCAGTGGCGCCCAGGTCGCGCTCAGGTTCTTTCTCGGTGAACCTTCCGCTGTTGGTGGCCGTCGCTTCCGTTCGCCAGAGGTGCGCGAGGCGCTGCCCGGCACCCCGTACAGTCGTGACAGTGCGCATCGCCGCCCTCGACCTCGGCAGCAACTCGTTCCACCTTCTCGTGGCCGATGCCCGCCCCGACGGCTCGTTCGACCCGGTGTTCCGGGAGAAGGAGATGCTGCGCCTGGGAGACGTGGTGGCCCGGTGCGGTCGGCTGAGTGACGAGGCGACGGAGCAGGCGCTGGAGGCGGTTCGGAGGTTCCGGGTCCTGGCCGAGAACGCCGGGGCCGACGAGATCGTCGCCTGCGCCACCAGCGCGATCCGCGAAGCCGACAACGGCGCCGAGCTGGTGGACCGCTTCGCCCGTGAGGCGGGGGTGGACGTGCGGGTGATCAGCGGGTTGGAGGAGGCGGCTCTGATCTTCCGAGCCGTGCAGGCGAGTGTCGTCATCGACCCCGGCCCGGCCGTCTGCCTCGACCTCGGTGGGGGGAGCCTCGAGGTGATGGTCGGCGACGCGAACGCGCTGGAGTGGTCGGCCAGCGTGAAGCTCGGCGTAGCCAGGCTCACGGCCGAGCTGGTGCGGGCGGACCCCCCGAAGCCGTCGGACCTGCGCCGGCTGCGCAAGCGAGTGGTGGCGGTGCTGGGCCCGCTGGCCGAGCGGACGGCTGCGCTCGAGCCCCGCCTCCTGGTCGGCACGAGCGGCACGCTCTGCGACCTGGCCCGCATGGCGGCGGCGGCCGAGACGGGCACCGTGCCGATCTCGGCCAACCAGCTGCACGTGAGCCGGAAGGCCCTGGAGCGCGTGCACGACAAGCTCATCGACCTGCCTGTGTCCCAGCGGCGACGCCTTCCCGGGCTGGAATCGAGGCGGGCCGAGCTGGCGCCGGCCGGTTCGGTCCTGGCCCTGACCGCCCTGGAGCTGTTCGGGTTCGACGAGATGGTCGTCGGGTCGTGGGCCCTTCGCGAGGGCATGGTCCTCGACGCGCTCGGCCGCCACGCCGGGCCCGACCTGTCGGGCCACCCCCGGCTGATGCGAGCCGCCTCGGTGCTCGACCTGTGCCAGCGCTGCGGGTGGAGGGAGGACCATTCCCGCCACGTAGCCCAGCTCGCCACCGCGCTCTTCGACCGGACGCACTCGCTCCACGGCCTGTCCGAGCACCACCGCGAGCTGCTCGAGCACGCTGCCTTGCTGCACGACATCGGCGAGCACGTCGACGGGGAGGCTCACCACAAACACACCGCCTACCTGATCCAGCACGGCCGGCTCCGGGGCTTTTCGCCCCAGGAGGTCTCGGTGCTGGCCACGGTGGGTCGCTACCACCGCCAAGGCGAGCCAAAGGCGTCGTTCGAGCCGTTCGGCGGCATGGACGACGACACGAGGCAGACGACGCGCGTCCTCACCGCGCTGCTGCAGGTCGCGGACGGCCTCGACCGGGCCCACGCCGGCGCGGTGGAGGACGTGGAGGTCGACATCGGCCCCGATCGGATCGAGCTGCGGCTGTACGCGTGCACCGACGCCGACCTGGAGCGATGGGGGGCGCGCCGCAAGCGGGCCCTGTTCGAGCAGGTCTTCGACCGCCGCCTCGAGGTTTCGGTCGTCGAGGCACCCCCCGCAGTAGAGGCTTGGAGCCGCCAGCGGGGGGCGTGAGGCTCAGCTGCGGGCGGCTGGCTCCAGCGCCTCGTCGAAGATGCGGGCGGTCGCTTTGGTGTCGTAGTCGGCGAAGCGGTGGGCGAACTCGACGCGGGCGGCCTGGCGCCGGCTTTCCAGGTGCTGGGTGAGGTGGTCGATGGCCGCCAGGGTGTCTGCCGCGATCCCCGGGCCCGCCTGCAGGTGCCGGGCGATCTGTCGGAGCTGGGCCGCATGCACCTCGGCGTCCTGGTGCTCACCCAGGTTGTCCTGCAGGGCCTTCAGGCGCTGGACGAAGGCCTTGCGCGGCCCCGGAGCGAACAGCGTGCCGAAGCACTCGAGCAGGTACCGAAGCTTCTTCCCGTCCTTGCGCAGCTCGTGGAGCTCCTCGCCGGGAGAAGGGGGCTCGATGGTCCGGCCCCGCTCCAGGAGGCGCTCCTGTGCCCGCCGCGTCCGGTCGGCCGCCACCCGCCCTATCGGCCTGCGGGCCTGCTTGGGCCGTCCTCCCCCGGGGTCGCGCAGCCACTCCCGCCAGCTGCTCAGGAGGTCGTGGTAGCGCTCGGAACGCAGCACTCGAGCCAGGGCCTCGTGCTCGGCCGCCCGCCGCGACGAGATGTGGTCCAGCACCGGGTGCAGTGCGGTGGCCACCTCTGGGGGAAGGGGCGCCACGTACCGCTCCCATTCGATGACGTACACGTCGAGGTCTCGGGCCGGCCCGGTGGCCGCGCCCAGCCAGCCGAACCCCTCCCGGTAGCGGTCTCGGACCTCCCGGGGGAGCACCTTCCTCCCCTGGGCCAGGACGGAGCGGGTGCGGCGTACCGCGACGCGGAGGTCGTGGAGGAATTCGGGGTCGAGGTCGTCCACCGTTCCCTGCCAGTTGGCCTCCACGCCGCCCGCCAGGTTCTCGAGGACCCTGCAGAAGGCATCGAGGGACGGCTCGCCCGGGTCGAGGGGGACGGTTGGGCTGGCGTGGACGCCGCTGAGGTCGACGCCGGCCGCCGTGGCCGTGAGGTC
>JAHWJQ010000230.1 GCA_019348305.1 Actinomycetota bacterium | reverse complement strand
CCGGCGGGCCCATCAGCCCGAACCATCGTCGAGGTGGACGGGCGGCGGGTCGAGTGCTGGGACGGCCTCGTAACCGCGGCGAGCGAGACAGGCAGCCTCCTGGTCCGGCTGGTCCGCGCCCTCGACGAGCCTGTCGAGCTCGAACATGAGATCCAGGTCGGTGGTCTGGCGACGAACCGAGGGTGTTGGACGGACAGGACCACGGCCTCCGGCGGCGTCGCCATCTCCGTCGCCGGTGGCCTCTCTGATTCGTCGGGCGCGTGCCTCACCACCACGGTGAACGCCCAGCTCGGGCGCTGGAGCGGCCTGTCCGTCGGGTTCGACACCCAGGCGGTCGGCGAGGTCGCCTGCCTCGTCGATTCCCTGAAGCAGGCAGAGGGGCGCGTCCAGAAGCTGCTCGACGGGGCGCGCCTGCCTCGCCACCATCCCGAGCGAGCTCGCGATGCGCTGCTCGTCCTCGACACCTGCACGTACAGGCCGACGGGTGCCGTCGTCGCTGCTCCGACCACATCGCTGCCCGAAGCCCCTGGGGGCACCGCCCAGTGGGACTACCGGTACACGTGGCTGCGTGATGCGTCGCTAGCCGTCTCTGTCGCCGCCCTCCTCGGGCGACGTGATGTCGCGAGGCAGTACCTGGACTTCGTCCTCCACATGACCAAGCACCGCAACGTGCCGTCGGGGCCGCTGACCGACGTCCGCGGTGAAACGGTGCCGGGCGAGCAGGTCGTCGATGCCGCCGGATGGGCCGGTTCGAAGCCGGTCCGAATCGGCAACGACGCCCGGGACCAGATCCAGTACGACTCCCTTGGACTGCTCGTCCAGGCCGTGTCGCTCTACCTGCAGACGGGTGGTTCGCTCAACGACCAGACGTGGGCGCTCGTGAAGTCGATCGCCGAGGAGGTCTCCGGCGAGGTCGACGAGCTCACGAACGGCATCTGGGAGCTGCGGGAGAAGCTGCCCCTGGTCGACGCTGACATCGGCCGCTGGCTAGCCCTCGACAACGCGCTGTGGATCGCGCGTCTTCGCCATCCCCTGACGAAGCGACGGCACTGGCGTCGCGCTCGGGACGAGGCCAAAGCTCGCGTCCTCAGCGCCATCCGCCCCGACGGTGGGCTCCCCCAGGCCTACGGCGACGAGCGAAACTGGAGCGACGCGTCCTCGCTCATGATCCCCGTCCTGGCCTTGCTGGGCCGGGAAGACCCTCGGGCGCACGCGCTCCTCGACACCGTCCGTCGCGACCTCGGAGCGCCGCCGTTCCTCTACAGGTTCCCGCCCAACACGCCCTACGGGCGGGAGGGAGCGTTCCTGCCCGTCACGTGGTGGGCGCCCACGGGGTTGGCCGTGCTGGGCCGCTACGACGAAGCCCGCGCCCTGGCCGACGAGCTGTGCGCCCGGCTCCCGCGGCTGCTGTCGGAGGAGGTGGACCCGGAAACGGGGCAGAGCCTTGGCAACACACCGCTGGTCTGGTCGCACATGGAGCTGGCCCGCACGATGTACGTGCTCGACGCAGCGCACGTCCGAAGCCGCTTCGGCGTCGTGGGCCTCACCGCGTGGCGGTTGCTGCGTTACATCCAGCTACGGTTCCGCAGCAGCGAGGCGCGCTAGATGGTCGGCGCTGGCGAGGACATTGACACCCGCTCGGGGCCGCGCCGCTTCGCGTCCTCGCTGGCGGAGTTCCTGCGTACCGAGGCCTCAGGAGGCGTGCTGCTGGTGCTCGCGACGCTGGCTGCGCTGGTCTGGGCCAACAGCCCGTGGAGCGGGTCGTACCAGGACCTGTGGCACTACGAGCTGACGCTCGGGGTCGGCCGGTTCTCCGTGACCGAAGACCTCGGTCACTGGGTCAACGACGGTCTCATGGCCGTCTTCTTCTTCGTCGTCGGGTTGGAGATCAAGCGCGAGCTGGTGGTAGGCGAGCTGCGCGACCCCAAAGCGGCCAGCCTTCCCGTCCTCGCCGCGCTCGGCGGCATGGTCGTGCCAGCGCTGCTGTTCGTCCTGATCGCCGGCGGTGGGGAGGCCGGCCGGGGGTGGGGCATCCCGATGGCGACCGACATCGCCTTCGTCGTCGGCGTACTGGCCCTGCTGGGCCCCCGTGTGCCCGCGGGGCTGAAGCTGTTCCTCTTGACTCTGGCGATCGTCGACGACCTCGGGGCCATCGGCGTGATCGCCGTGTTCTATTCGGCCGGGGTGGACGGCGCCTGGCTGGCCGGTGCAGCCGTCTCGCTGGTGCTGGTGGTGGTGGCACGCCGGCTCGGGGTGCGCTGGCCGCTCGCCTACGTGCCACTCGCATTGGTTGCATGGGTGTGCACCCTGGAGTCCGGGGTGCATGCCACGGTCGCCGGCGTCGCCCTGGGGTTGCTGACCCCGGCGCGGCCGGTCGACGGCCGACCGGTGCTCGAAGAGCTCGAGCACCGGCTGCACCCGTGGAGCAGCTTCGTCATCGTCCCCGTGTTCGCGCTTGCCAACGCCGGCGTGGATCTCGGCGGAGGGGCGATCGCGTCAGCGCTCGGCGGTCGGGCAGCCTGGGCCGTGATCGTCGGTCTGGTCGCCGGCAAGACCCTAGGCATCGGCGCCTTAACGGCGCTCGGGCTGCGCCTGCGAGTCGGCCGACTTCCCGAAGGTGTGCGGTTCGGTCACATCGTCGGCGCCGGAGCCCTCGCCGGCATCGGCTTCACGGTCTCGCTGTTCGTGACTGGGCTGGCGTTCGAATCACCCGACCTGATCGCCGAGGCGAAGATCGGGATCCTCGCCGCCTCGCTCCTGGCCGGTGCGCTCGGCACGCTGCTGCTGCTCGCACAGCAGCGCGCGCCAGATCCCGAGTGACGCTCACGCGCCGCCGGCGTCACGCTCGTGGCGGAGGTAGCCGATGACGTTGGCTGCGGAGGCAACCACGGGGACAGCCAGGAACGCCCCGGGGAGGCCGAGCAGCAGCCCCGCTGTCGTGACCGAGACGAGCACCACGACGGGGTGCAACTTGATCACTTTGCCCATGATCAGCGGTTGCAGCACGTCGCCTTCGATGTTCTGGATGGCGACGGATACGCCGACGACGACGAGCGCAGCGAGCGGGCCTTGCGTGGCCAGGGCAACCAGCGCCGAGACCGCTCCGGCGAGCAGCGCACCGACGAAGGGGATGAACCCGCCGAAGAAGGTGAGTACTGCCAGCGGGATCACCAGCGGAACGCCGAGGATCAAGAGCGCGATGGCCTTGAGGATGGCCTCGACGAGGCCGTCGAGGGCGCTCCCCTGGATGTAGCCCGTGATGGTCGACCACGTCCGACGACCGATTTCCGCGACGTCACGCCGGGCGGAAGGACCGAACTGGTCGAGGGTCCAGTCCACCATGCGCGGCCCGTCCTTCACGAAGAAGAAGGCCAAGACCAGCGTCATCAACAGCCCCGCGACAAGGTGTAGGGCGGCGAACGCATAGCTCAATGCACCGCTGAAGATCCGTTGTCGGTTGCCACCGATCGCTTCTTGCGCTCGTTCCACCCAGCGCTCGACATCAGCCTTGTCCAAGTCGAGCGGCCCATCGACCAGCCACGACCGCCCGTCCCCGACAGCCTCGTCGATGGCACCGGGGAGTTCGGTGACCTCCTCGGCGACCTGAGCGCCGAACAGCATGAAGGCGGCGGTGAACACGGTCGCCACCGCCAGGAAGACGGCCCACGTCGCGACCAGCGAGGGTAGCCGGCGGTGCTCCAGCCAACGAACGGGAGGAGACAGC
>JAHWJQ010000022.1 GCA_019348305.1 Actinomycetota bacterium | reverse complement strand
GGAGCACGGTGCGAACCCCGTCGGCGGCTGCCTGCCCCTGTTGCTCCAGATGCCGGTCCTGTTCGTGATGTACAACGTGATCTCCGGCCTGACCCGCCGGGGGAAGGACGGGACGTTCGACCCGAAGTACCTCGACAAGGGCTCCGAGCTCTACCGGGACCTGTCGGGTTCGGAGCAGATGATGGCCTTCGGTCTCGATCTGGCAGAATCTGCCAGCGAGGTCCTCAAGGTCTCGTTCGTGGCGGCCATTCCGTTCCTCATCCTCATCGTCGGAGTGGTGGCCACCGTACTACCAGCAGCGGATGATCAGCCGCCGGAACCCGAACCAGATGAACGACGACAACCCGATGGCCAAGCAGATGCAGACGATGACGCGGGTGCTGCCGCTCATGTACCTCGTTTTCGGGTTCACCCTTCCTGCTGGCCTCAACGTCTATTTCCTGGTCTCGAGCGTGTTTCGCATCGGCCAGCAGGCGCTCATCTACAAGATGGACCCGAGCCTGCTGCCCACCGCCACCGATGTCCCCAGCCGTGCTGTCGAACCGAAAGAGAAGGAGAAGCGGCCGGCGGCCGACGAGGTGAAGGAGCGCAAGCCGAAGCCGGGCCCCACCGCTGAGCTCGGCTCGGGCGCCAGCGGCGCTTCCCAGCGGGGGGTAGGCGGCCCTTCGAAGGCGGCCAAACAAGCCAAGACCACGGCTGGTTCCTCCAACGGCGCGGCCGGCAACGGCAAGGCACCACACCCGGGACGCGGCGGGAACCGCTCGAAGAAGAAGAAGCGGCGCTGATGGAGTGGGTGGAAACGACGGGGCGGACCGTGGAGGAGGCCCTCGAGGCGGCACTGGATGAGCTCGGAGTCGATGAGGCCGACGCCGAGTACGAAGTGCTCGAAGAACCGAAGGTCGGCCTGTTCGGCCGGCTCCGCTCCGAAGCCAGGGTGCGGGCTCGGGTGCGGCCCAGCACGCCGCGACCCAAAGACGAACGGCGGCCGCGCACCAAGCGGACGCCGAAGCGGCCGGTGGAGGAGGCGAGCCCGCTCGCCGCTGTGGTAGGGGAGCCGCCGGCGCCTGCTGCCGATGACCGCCGGCCGCCAGAGGCTCAAGAACCAGTCCAGGAGAACGGGGGAGCAACAGTGATGACGACCGACGAGGACGTACCGATAGCGGAACAGGGCGAGGCTGCGGCGGAGTTCCTCCGCGGCGTGCTCGAGCGCTTCGGTGCGAGCGCGGAGGTCGTCGCGCACGAGCTGGACGAGGACACGGTCGAGTTGCGCATCGACGGCGAAGACCTCGGTCGCCTCATCGGCCCCAAGGGTGCCGCGCTGCAGTCGCTCCAAGAGCTGGCCAGGACCGTGGTGCAGCGCAAGACCGGGGCCCGCAGCGGGCGGATCCTCGTCGACGTGAGCGGCTACCGGCAGCGCCGCCGCCAGGCGCTGGCCCGCTTCGCTACCAACGTGGCCGAAGACGTTCGTTCGAGCGGTGCCCGGGTGGTCCTCGAGCCGATGACCGCGGCCGACCGCAAGGTCATCCACGACACGATCAACGAGATCGATGGAGTAGCGACCACGTCGGATGGCGAGGAGCCCCAACGGCGGGTCGTCGTTTTTCCGGCTGACGGTTCAGGCGGAGCTTCGACGTAGCGGCGGTGGACCAGGCGGTCAGGGCCGTTTTAGGGAAAGCCCAGGTTCTGGGTTTTCTCGGCCCTGGGCCGGTGGAGGGCCACGTTGCGCACGCCGCGGTGTTCGCCGAAGCGCTGGGTGCGGCAGCGTGGCATTGCCAGGGGTTGGACCTCGGCAGTGGCGGTGGGGTGCCAGGACTGCTGCTGGCGGCCTGGCTGCCGGAAACCCGGTGGGTCCTGCTGGACGTACACCGGCGTCGGACGTCGTTCGTCACCTGGGCGGTGGCGGAGTTGGGATTGGCGGGCCGGGTATCCGTGGTGCGCCAGGAGGCGACGGTAGCAGGGAGGGCTGCAGGGCTGCGGGGAAGCTGCTCCTTTGTTACCGCGCGATCGTTCGGACCACCGGCTCGTACCGCGGAGTGTGGCGCTGCCTTCTTGGCGGCCGGCGGGAGGCTGTTGGTGGCGGAGCCGCCCGAGGCACCACAGCAACGGTGGCCGGCGGCAAAGCTTGCCGAGCTTGGCCTGGAGGACGCCCACGTCTGTTCCGCCTCTGCGGGCACGATTCGGGTGTTGCGACAGGTCTCCCCACTCGATGAGAGGTTCCCACGCCGTCGGCGAAAGATGGAGCAGCAGCCGCTCTGGTAGGTGTTCGCCGTGAAACGGGTGATCGCGGTGGGGCCTCCTCAGGCGGCCCGTACCCGCACCATCCTGGCCAGAGGTTTCACGTGGAACGAAGGTGCTTGCATTGGGAGGTGGGGCCGACCACCATGGCGGCGTGGCTGTTCCCGAAGAAGATGTCGCCGCGCGCGCTCGCAGCATCTTCGAACGTCTTCGCGCCGAGCAGCAGCCCGAGGATGGGGCGTCCCCCGACGCCGCGGTCCTCCCCCCGGTCCTACGGTGGGACCTGCTTCCCCTCGTAGCTGCGCCACGAATTGACGACCCTGTTCTCGACAGCGACATCGGGGCCAGGGAGACCGTGTGCGAACCCGCTGACGCAGCGACGCCCGACCACCTCGCTCAGCCGAACATCGACGTGGTTCCCGAAACGGCGGAGCCCGAGCCAACTCCCGCGGCCCGTCCAGAGGGGGTCGCCCCGAGCGCGTCTGTGTTCCTGCGGCCGTTTCCGAGGGTGGTGGCCATTGCCAACCAGAAAGGTGGCGTTGGCAAGACCACGACGACGATCAACCTCGGAGCGAGTCTCGCCGTGCTCGGCTACCGCGTCCTGGTCGTCGACCTCGATCCCCAGGGGAACGCCACGACCGGCCTCGGCATCAACAGCCGGAACCTCGAGCACTCCATCTACGATGTCCTTCTCCATGACTTGTCGCTCGAGGACTGCGTCGAGCCGACGACGCTGCGCAACCTGTTCGTTGCTCCCTCCACCATCGACTTGGCTGGTGCCGAGATCGAGCTCGTGGCGGCGTTCAGTCGAGAGTTACGTCTTCGCCGAGCCCTCGAAGAGGTGCTTGACGCCTTCGACTTCGTGCTCATCGACTGTCCGCCCTCCCTCGGGCTTCTCACGGTCAACGGACTGGCAGCGGCATCGGAGGTCTTGGTCCCGATCCAGTGCGAGTACTACGCGCTCGAGGGCCTCGGCCAGCTGCTGCGCAACGTCAACTTGGTGCAGGGGAACCTCAACCCGAAGCTGGAGGTCTCAGCCATCGTGTTGACGATGTACGACGCACGCACCAAGCTGGCTGAGCAGGTTGCAGCCGAAGTGCGGGAGCACTTCGGGCCTAAGGTTTGCCGCAACATCGTGCCCCGGACGGTTCGGCTGTCCGAGGCCCCATCGTTCGGCCAGCCCATCATTGTGTTCGATCCATCCTCGCGGGGCTCGCTGGCCTACCGCGAGCTGGCCAAGGAGGTGAGTGGTGGCGCGCCGCAGCGGACTGGGTAGGGGCCTTGGTGCCCTGATCCCCACAGAGGTCGCCAACGAAGGCAGTGCTGCCCTGCTGGAGCTGCCGGTGTCCGCCATAGCTACCAATTCCTTCCAGCCCAGGCGGCACTTTGACGAAGAAACGCTGGCCAGCCTGACCGCCTCGATCCGCGAGCTCGGGGTGTTGCAGCCCATCCTCGTGCGGCCGGTCGAGGAGGGCCGCTACGAGCTGATCGCCGGCGAGCGGCGATGGCGGGCGGCGAGGCGGGCTGGGCTGCAGACCATCCCCGCCATCGTCCGGGCCGCCACCGATGTGGCCAGCCTGGAGCAGGCGCTGGTGGAGAACCTGCACCGCCAGGACCTCAACGCCTTGGAGGAGGCGGCCGCGTACCAACAGCTCATCGAAGACTTCCACCTCACCCACGACGAGGTGGCGGCCAGGGTGGGCAAGAGCCGCTCGGCGGTCTCGAACGCGCTGCGGCTGTTCCAACTCCCGCCGGCGATCCAACGGCTGGTGGCCGACGGCCAACTCTCGGCCGGCCACGCCCGAGCATTGCTCGGCACCCCGGACAGGGGGTTCCAGGAGTCGCTGGCCAAGAAGGCGGTGAGCGAAGCGCTGTCGGTGCGGGAAGTCGAAGAGGCGGTTCGGCGGCGAAACGAGCTGGCGAGCCAGTTGACCGGGACGGGGCCGGCCCGTCCCCCCACTGGCAAGCAGCTCCGCCCGCCAGGGCTACTCGAGCTCGAGGACTTGCTGTCGGGGTACCTCGACACGACGGTCAAGGTTGAGATGGGGGCAAAGAAGGGCCGCCTGGTCATCGACTTCGCCACCCTCGAGGACCTCGAGCGTATCTACCGAGCCATGACCGAACCCGGTTCGGGCGGGTCGGGGGCCTGAGGGCCGCCCGATGCGCCTGCGCCGGCAGCTATCCGCTCTGCTTCTGGGCGTGGTGGGGGGTGTTGTCGCCGGTCTGGTGCGTCGTCGCCCGGCTCCGGCACCCGCCGTAGACGCCGACGCCGCCATACCGGGCACCGTCACCGCGGCCGGCTCGCAGGCGGGCGACGACAGCCCTTGGCCCGCACAGCACGCTGACCCAGATCCCTAACCCTTCGGCTGACGTCCCCATCCTGGGGAGAACTTGGGGAGGACCTGTCGCTAACCTTCGGGAGCCCCCTCCACCCAGAGTCGAACCGCCGACGTGAGGGCGCGGGCCACCTCCGCTGAGCGCTCCACGACGAGCGCCGCGGGGGCCAACTCGGTCACCACCGCCGGCATCGCCGTCTCCCGCAGCACCGGGACCGCCATTCCCCGAAGGGTGCTCGTGCCGCCCAGCACTGGCGCCAGAGCGGACTGCACCAGCTCGGCCAACCGCCGGCCCCCGGGACTCTCCCAGCCACTGGCGGAGCGGTAGTACGCGCTGGAGGACCCAGCGGCGCCATCAGCCGTGAGCGCCACGCCGACATAGGCGTCTGCCCCGGCGGCGTTGGCCCCGGCAGCGTGTTCGTAGCTGTCCGGATGCTGGAGGACCACCACGCTGCCTCCGGCCGAGGTGAGGGCCGCCGCGACGGAGCGGGCCAGGGCATCGAGCCCACCGGTCTCGCCCACGGCGATCCGCCGGCCGGTGAGCGAGCGGGAACCCTGGCGGTGCTCCTCGCGCTCGCGCACCGCGGCCACGGAATGGGGAGCGTCGCAGGACGATCCCAGCCGCTCGAGGGCGGCGATGGTGGCGGGACCGCAGACGGCGTCGCTCACCACGCCGGCGTTGCGCTGAAAGTCGGCGAGGGCCCGTTCGGTGCGCGGACCGAGGATCCCGTCGACGCGGCCCCCGTCGAAGCCCAGCGAGCCGAGCCGTCGCTGCAGCTCGGCGACGTCGTCGCCTCGCTGCATCGGATGGGCCAGGTACAGCGGGCGGTCTCCCAGCCGGTAGCCGGCTTCCACCAGAGCCGACCAGGTCTGGTCACCGCACACACCATCTATGCGGATGCCGCGGCGCTCCTGGAAGGCGCGCACGGCTGCCACGGTGCCCCCACCGTAGGTTCCGTGGCGGTCGCCCTCGAGATCGAAGCCCAAGGCCACGAGGCGGCGCTGGACATCGCTGACCGCCTCCCCCTGGCACCCGAGGGCCAGCGGGAGCGGCTTTACAGGAATTCCGAGAGCTCCTCCATGAGCTGTCCCTTGCCCCGAGCGCCCACGACCCGCTTCTGCATCTCCCCGTCCTTGAACAGGATGAGGGTGGGGATGCTCATGACCTGGAACTGACGGGCGGTTGCCGGCGCCTCGTCCACGTTGAGCTTGGCCACCCGGAGCTTGCCTGCCTGTTCGGTGGCGATCTCCTGGAGCATCGGCGCGATCATCTTGCACGGGCCACACCACTCGGCCCAGAAGTCGACCAGGACCGGTTCAGGGGACCCCTTAACCTCCTCGTTGAAGTTGGCGTCGGTGAGTGTCGTGATGTTGTCGGCCATGACAGCCGCGCCTCCTCGAAGTCGCTGGGGGCAGAATAGCTACCCGTGGCGCTCAACAGCCCACTGCCACCGGCCATTCCTGGCGCCGGGCCGGGGGCGGGGCAGGGCCCCTACCAGTTGCGGGGTGTCTCGATGATCTCGTTGGCGGCGCTGGCCGTCGCCTCGAGCCAGCGCTCGGCGTCGATGGCAGCCATGCAGCCGGAGCCGGCCGCGGTGACCGCTTGGCGGTAAACGTGGTCCTGGACGTCGCCAGCGGCGAAGACACCGGCCACGTTGGTGAATGACGACCCGTGCCGGGTGATGAGGTAGCCGGTGTCCTCCATCTCCAGCCAGCCCTTGAACAGGTCGGTGTTCGGCACGTGCCCGATGGCCACGAACACGCCGTGGACCGGCAAGGTCGAGACCTCTCCGCTCACCACGTTCTCCAGTTGCACTCCCTCGACCTGGCTCTCGCCGAGGACGTCGGTGACCACGCTGTCGAGGACGAAGGTGATTTTGTCGTTGCGGCTGGCGCGGTCCTGCATGATCTTCGAGGCGCGGAACTCCCGGCGCCGGTGGATCAGGTACACCCGGCTGGCGAACTTGGTGAGAAAGATCGCCTCTTCCATGGCCGAGTCGCCCCCACCGACCACCGCGATGTCGAAGCCGCTGTGGAAGAAGCCGTCGCAGGTTGCGCAGGTGGACACGCCGTAGCCCATGAGTCGCTGTTCGTTGGGCAGGCCCAACGTGAGCGCCCGCGCTCCGGTGGCGACGATGATCGCGTTCGCCTGGAGCTCCTCGTCGCCGGCGAAGATGCGGTGCGGGGGGCCGGACAGGTCGACCTTGCCAGCCTTCACGGTCTTGAACTGAGTCCCGAAGCGGGCCGCCTGGGCCCGGAAGTTGGCCATCAGGTCCGGTCCCATGATGCCCTCGACGAACCCGGGGTAGTTCTCGACCTCGGTGGTGAGCATCAACTGCCCGCCCGGCTGGTCGCTCGTGGAGGACGCTTCTCCTTCGAGCACCAGCGGATGGAGATTGGCCCGCGCCGCGTAGATGGCGGCGGTCAATCCGGCTGGTCCGGAGCCAATGATGATGACGTCGTGGTGTTCTGGCACGTCTACCTCTTCGTGTCGCCGGAAGCCGGCCGTCGCTTGGTCCACAGGAACAACCCGACCACCGTGAACAACCCGCCCACGATGGCGTACACCGCCCAGACCGGCAGCACGTAGCTCCCGACCCGGACCAAGGCGATGGTCAAAAGCACCATCGCCGCGGTCGCCATGATGACGATCAAGATGCCGTAGACCACCGCCCGCGCCACGGTCTCCAGGGGCACCGCCGTCTTGTCCCGGACCGACGCCACGACCGACTCGATGGTGTCGGCCACCTGGATCGTCCAGTCCGGCGATGGAGGCGGAGTGGCCGGTGGCCCGTCAGAGCGGGCGGTACGCGGCCCTACGGGCGAAGGCATGGCTCGCAGACTAAAGCACGCCCTGGCCGTCGCCTGGACACGACCCGTGTCCGCTGCCAGTAACCTGCGCCGCCGATGCGCCAGCCCGTCGCCGCCGTGCTCGCCGGAGTCGTGGTGGCCGCCGTGGGCGCCGTCATCTTGGGTGAGTACCCGCTGGTCGGGTTCACACCGCTGCTGGCTGGCCCGTTCCTCGGTGTCGCGGTTGGGGAGGCGACGGCCACCGTCGGCCGGCACACGGATCGCTTCTTGCTCATCGCGGTGGCACTCGTCGCCCAGGCCGCGCTGGTGTGGGCCACCTGGATCTCCACCGGCCACCGGCTCGACACCGCGTCGCCGGCCGCGTGGGCAGGCGTGGTGCTGGGCAGCCTTGCCGCTCCGCTGTGGCTCAAAAGCGCGGGTCGGCGAGGAGGTCGCAACCCGGACGACGCAACACGAGCGCCTGACGGGTGATCCCGCCAGCGGGTTCGGTCAACTCGAACACCAGCACCTCGGCCGGCTCGTGCTTCCAGCGCAGCGTGCTCGTCGACAGGTGCCCGCCGAGGCGGCCGGCCCCGATCTCGCGGGCAACGGCCACGCACAACGCCCGGTCGGGGATGACGGCACCGGCCTCGCCGCCCCCCCGGGCAACTTGGGCCTCGGGCACCGGAGCGGCCTTCGCCCCGGAGTTGGTGTTGCCCCCGGCATCCCCCGGCGGAGCGCCGGCGAGCAGCGGTCCCGCACCCGCGGAGGCCGACAGGGTGGCGACCAGCACGGCGGGGTCCTCCTGGCCGCCGAGGTCACCCGTCACCACCGATGGGTCGACGACCCTGGCCGCCGACGTGGCCCCGGCGCCGGCGCCGGCCTTGTCTTCCGCCCCCCGGAAGGCCGTCGCCTGGTCCCCGCGCTCCGAGGTGGCCCGCGTGAGCCCTGCCAGGCCGGCGAGCACGGCCAAGGCGGCGGCTGCACCGGCGAGCCAGGGTCGCGGTGGTCCCGCCCGCCGGCCAGATCGCGCCCGGTTGCCCGCCGATCGCGCCCTGGCCTCCCGTTGCTGCTGGAGGTCTACGACGCCAGCTTGGCGCGTCGCCCCGGCCACCGGCGCCTCGGCGGCGGCGTTGGCGATGAGCGCGTCGACCAGCGCCGGGGCGAGTGCCGCGACGGGCGTGGCGACTGCCATGGAGGCCATGGCCAGGTCTCTGCGTCGAGCGGCGCACGCCGCACACCCGTCCAGGTGGGAGCGGCCGCGCTCGTCCAGGGCGAAGCCGTCGAGGTCGGCTGAGAGCTGCTCGTCGTCGAGGTGGGGGTTCACGGTCGCGAGGTTGGACGCTCAGGAGCGGGGGGCGGGTTCCCGGTCGCCAGCAGGTTGGCGAGGGCGCCTCGCCCCCGGGCGATGCGGGACTTGACCGTGCCGACGGGCACCCCGAGCACCTCGGCGATCTCGGAGTACTCGAGGCCCGACAGGTCGCGCAGCACGACCGCGACCCGGAACTCGAGGGGGAGCTGGGCAAGCGCCCTGTCGATGTCGACCCGGTCGGCTGCGGCGTCGGTCGAGTTGGCGCCCGCGCCCCCGGCGCCCCCGGCTGCCCAGTCGAGCACCTCGTCGGCCATCGGCTCGGGCCGTCGACGCCGCCGCCGCAGCTCGTCCAGGCAGGCGTTGGCGGCGACCCGGTAGGCCCAGGTGCTGAAGCTGCTGCGGCCGTCGAAGCGGGGCAGCCCCCGAACGAGGGCGAGCAACGCCTCCTGGGTGGCGTCGGCGGCGTCGCCGTCGTTCCCGGTGATCCGCCGGCACACGGCGTGGAGGCGGTCGACGTGACGCCGGAGCAGTCTGTCGAGGGCCCGCTGGTCGCCCTCCTGGGCGGCCACGACCAGCTGAGCATCGTCGAGCAGGTCCGGGTGGTCGCGGGCGTCGATCCCGCCAGGGTAGGACGGGACCACCGTGCAGGTCAGCCTTCGATGGTCACCTCGGCCACCTCCACCCTGCCGTTGTCACCGAGGCGGGTGATCCAGATGAGCACTGCTTTGCCTTGTGCACCGTCGAGGTCGAACTCTGCGCTGCCCCGGATGCCCTGCTGCTGGGCCACCGGTGACCCCCAGTCAGCCAGGAGCGACCCCGGGCGGGGGGCGACGTAGACGCGGGCGTTCCAGCCGGTGGTGGGCGAGGACACCCGGACCCGGCGGACCTCGGTCGGCTCGGGCAGCTCGATCGACAGGCCCACCCCCTCCTTCAGCCCGCCGAACTCCCGGGTGTCGTAGCGCACCGTCGACCACGACGTGTTCGGGTCGCCATCAGTGACGGCGCCCACGTCGTCTTCGTTCTCACTCCGGTCGTTGCCCTGGGGATCGAAGCTGTGCGCCACAACCCCGTCGATCGCCGTCCCGGGCTCCGCCGAGCGGGACCGCCCGTCACCCTGCAAGATCCCCCTGCCGACCTCGGACCTGGTGAAGAGCACGCCCAGGCCGGTCAGCGCGCCAGCGAGGAGCACGATCACCGCGGCCGGCACCAGCCATGTCCGCTCGGTCTGGCGGAAGGTGGGCGCCAAGCCCGAGGGGGGGGTGGGGTCGCGCACGACGGAAGGTACGGCGTCGTCGGTCCCGAGGTCGATCGAGCGCAGCGCGTTCCCCAGATCGGCGGCCGACTGGTAGCGGCCGGCAGGGTCCCTGGCCATCGCCCTGGTCACCACCGCGTCGAGGGCCCGGGGAATGCCCGCTCGCACCTGGCGGGGACGGAGCGGGTCCTGGTTCAGGTGGGCCATCGCCGTCGCCACCTCGGAATCGGCCACGAAGGGCGGCCGCCCCGTGAGCAGCTCGTAGAGCACCACCCCCAGGGCGTAGACATCCGAGCGGGCGTCGGGTGGCTCGCCTTCGACCTGTTCGGGCGCCAGGTACTTCGCCGTCCCCAGGAGCGCCCCCGGTTGGGTGAGGTCCGCACCGTCGCGGGTGGCGGCTCTGGCGATGCCGAAGTCAGCCACCTTCACCCGCGGGATGGGGTCTCCGCTGCGGGGCTCAGGCTCGCACAGCAGCACGTTGGCCGGCTTCACGTCACGGTGCACGAGGCCGGCGTCGTGGGCGTGCTGCAAGGCCTCTGCGATCTGGACTCCGATGGCAGCGACCACAGCGGCGGGAAGCGGTCCGTTCTCCTCGAGCAGCTGGCGCACGGTCTGGCCCCTCACCAGCTCCATCACGATGAAGGCAGTCCCCTCGTCCTCACCGGTGTCGAAGGTGGCGACCACGTTCGGGTGGGCCAGGCGCGCCGCCGAGATGGCCTCTCGCCGGAACCTCTCGCGGAACGCCTCGTCGGCGGCCAGGTGAGGATGGAGCATCTTGAGCGCAACCGGCCGAGCGAGCACCTCGTCCACCCCTTCCCACACCTCGGCCATACCGCCCCGGGCCAGCAGGCCCACCAGCCGGTAGCGGCCTAGCAGCTGCCGACCAGGCACCGGCCCGGTGGGCGCGCCGCTCGGCCCCGCAGCCCCGGCGGCGGAGCCACCGGCATCGCTCGGCGTCGGCCGCGGGTCGGTCACCTGCTGGTCCTACCCTCGTCCCCCGGTCCTCAGCGCGGCAGCTGGAAGGTGATGCCCATGGTGCGGGGGCCACCGTGGGCGCCGATGACCGCCCCCAGGTCTCCGACGAGGATCTCGTCGCGGGGGTAGATGGGCGCCAGGAGGTCGAGCATTTCGTCCACGTCGGGCGCATCGCCGTGCATCACCGCCAGGTTCTCGACCCGCGGGTGCTCCCGCACCTTTTCCGCCAGGTAGCGGAGCGACTTGGCCCTTGTCCGCTGCTTCGACTCCTGTTCGACCTTGCCGCCGGTCACGTCGATGATCGGCTTGATCGACAACATCGACGCCACCATCGCCTGTGCTCCGCCTATCCGACCTCCCTTCTTGAGGTTCTCCAAGGTGTCGAGAGCGGCGTACACCCGCGTCCTTTCCGTGAGCTCCTCGACGACCTGGGCCACCGCGTCGACGCCCTTGCCGGCCGCCGCTTCCCGCGCCGCGCAAAGGCACATGTTCCCCAGAGCCATGGTGAGGGACCGGGAATCGACCACCCGCACCGGCACCGTGTCGGTGACCCCCTTGGCCGCGAGCTCGGCTGCGCCATGGGTGCCCGAGAGCGCGGCCGACAGGGTGATGCAGACCACACCCTCGCATCCCTCCGAGGCTGCCTTCAAAAAGGCCGCTTCGAACGCCCCCGGTGCCGGCGCCGCGGTCTGGGGCAGGACCGGCGACGAGGCGCACCGGGCCCAGAACTCCTTCGGAGACAGATCGCGGCGGTCGACGAACTCCTCGTCGCCGAAGCGAATGGTGAGGGGGACGATCTCGATCCGGTGCTTCGAGGCCAAGTCGGGGGGCAGGTCGCAGGAGCTGTCGGTGACGATGCGGACGGACAAGGCGACCGTCCTACCTCGGCGCAGCGGTGGCGGATGCCTCCACCTCGTACCAGCTCTTGAGCGGCGGGATCTGGTGGAGCAGGTACGACTTGGCCTGCTTGGTCACCGTGACCACGACCTCCCGCTTGTCGTTCACGGTGCACGCCTTGATCTGCACCTCTTGCTCGGCGGCCTCCTGGGTGCAGGCGGTGTCGAGAGTTTGCTGGGTGTAGCTGTCGCGCAGCCGGAAGGAAGCCTCGTTGGCAACCTCGTGGGCCGCGTCATCGGCTTGGGCACGAACGATCAACGGTGAGCCGAGCTCGAACGCGGCGAAGCCGAGCAGGGCGATACCCAACACCACCTTGACCAGCCAACCACCGATCACCGTCTTCTCCACCTGGCAGCGAGGCGCACCGGGAGCAGGGCGCCGATCTCGCCGACTCCGAACAGCCTGGCGCCGGCGAGATAGACGGTAACACCGGCGGCCGTAGCCGCCCCCACCCGCACCGCTGCCGACGCCCCCACTTCGCCGCCCACCCGCGATCTGAGGGCGAGGACGGCAACGCCCATGGCCGCGCTGGCCGCCCCGATGCGACTGAGCGACCGGCCGAGGACGGGCCCTTCCACGCCACCGAGGCGCCGGCCCAGGTGGACCAACGCGGCGGCGGTGCCGGCGGCATAGGCGACGGCGTAGGCGAGCCCCAGCCCGCGCACCCCGAGGAGCGGGTACAGAGCAACCGCAGCGACCGCGTTCACCGCGTTCTCCCAGAGGTAGAGGAAGAACAGCGAGCGCGTGTCCTGCATGGCCTGGTAGGCGGAGGTCAAGAACAGCCAGGCGCTGAATGCCGGGAGGCCCAGCGCCATGAGCATGAGCGTGCCCGCGACGTCGCGGGCACTGGCTTCTCCAAAGGCACCGTGCTCGAGCAGCAAGGACACGATCGGTCGGGCCAGGATCACGTAGCCGACCGCGGCGGGAACGAGGATGGCGGCGATCGCCCGAAGCCCCACGCTCAACTGCCTGCGGAAGCCGTCGGGGTCGCCGGCGGCCCAGCGGTCGGCAAGCTCAGGCTGAATGGCCGAGATGATCGAGACCGAGACCACTCCGTGGGGCAGCAGGAAGATCGTGTAGGCCAGGAAGTAGACCGTCACGTCGCCTGAGCGGCTGTTGGCCAGGAGGTAGACCAGGAACAGCGTGATCTGGTTGGCGGCAACGAAGCCGACCGTCCACCCGGAGAGCCTGACGACGGTCCGCACCGCCGGGTGGCGCGGGGCCCAGATCCAGCGCACGTGGCGGCGCAGGGTGCGCAGCGGGAGCTGGGCAAGTGTCATGGCCGCGACGCCGGCGGTGGTGCCGAGGCCGAGGAGAAGGATGGCCGACGGCCGGGACTGCACCTCTTCGAGGCTCCGCGTTCCGATGAGGGTTGGGTAGGCGAGGAACAGGCCGATGACCACGAGGTTGTTGAGCACCGGTGCGAACATGGGCGCCGCGAACCTGCGCCGGGCGCGGAGCAGCGCGGTGCTCAGGCTCACCATGCCGTAGAAGAACACCTGCGGAGCGAACAGGCGGAGCAGGTCGGTGGCCACCGCGACCTGGTCCCTGCCCACTTCAGCGTTCGTCCGCAGCGTGTACAGCTTGATGAACGCGGGGGCCACGACCACGAACGCGACAGCGAGCACGGCAGCGGCGACCAGGGCCGTGCAGAACACCGCGGAGACGGCTCGCCACCCTTCCGCCTGGTCCTCCCGCCGCAGCTCACGCACGAACACCGGCAGGATCGTTCCCGAGAGCACACCGCCGAGAATGAGCTCGTAGAGGATGTGGGGCGTGTTGTTGGCCAGTGTGTAGGTGTCGGCCAGACCACCGGCGCCCAGTGCGTAGGCGAAGGCGAAGATCCGGCCGAAGCCAGTGACCCGAGACAGTGCGGTGCCGGCCGCCTGGACGGCGGTGGAACGGGCCAGGCCGGGAGCGGGGGGCGGTGCAGCCTGGCTGGTGCTCAAGCGGGGACCAGCCGCCGGGAACGCCGGACGCGGAGGTGGTTCCCCCACCAGACGAGCAGGAACAGGGCGGCGCCGGCCGACAGCGCGGTACCCACGCCACTCACTGCCGTGGAGCGCACGGTGTAGCGGCTCGACGCCAGCAGCAGGCTCCCCGTCGGCGACTGCAGGCGCACCCGAAGGGGGAACGATCCCGACGCGTGCGCCCTGACCGTGATGGGCAGCGTCGTGTTGCGCCGGACCAGCGCCAGCTCCTGCGACGCGCCCTGCGGGAAGTCGAGGGTGTCACTGTCGACCCGCAGGACCCCTCGCACGGGGTACCCAAGAGTGCTGGTGACGGTGATCGGTATCTCACCTTCCCTGGCCGTGAGGGTGATCGACCGGTTCTGGGGCATCGACAGACCGGCGAGCTCGGCGTCGATCTGCTCGCTCGCCCCCTCCAGGTAACGGCTGCGCTCGCGAGCGCGCAGATCGGCGGACTGCGCCGCGAGGAGCGTCACGTCGATCCGCGCCAGCACCGGGTTGGTCGGTTCCAGTGCCGACGCGAACGCTTCCAGCCGGCGGCGCACGCTGCGGACCTCCGCCCCCGGCAGGTTGCTGGCGGGGCTGTTCGGGGGCGGAGGGGCGATCCTGCGGACCAGGTTGCGATCACCGCGAGGCGCCCGCGCTGGGCGGCTGCTGGGAGGAGCTTGGGCGACCGCCACGGGGACGCTTGCGAACAACCCGTCGAGGGTCACCGCCTCCAGGACGGGGCTGGAGGCGAGGCCGTCGAGGAGGACGTCGGTGAAGTGCCCCGAGGGCGCCCAGCCGCGGCCGGGCGACACCACCACGCCGCGCGGCGACCCCGGACTGTCGAGGTAGACGACGGTCAGGTCGGCGAGCAGGGTGTGCGCCGCGAGCGCCGGCTGCCGTCCACGGAAGTGGCTGGCGAAGCCGTCGTCGGCCATTGCCGCGCGCAGTCGCCCGCTGCCGTCAGCCGAGGGTGCTTCGGCCCGGGGCGCCAGGTCGAAGACCTCGGCCAGCGTGGTGTTGCGAACCGCCGGCTCGAGCAGTGCCTCGGGCACCACCAACCGCTCCACCCCCTGGTCCTGAAGGTAGGCGAGCCCGCCGTCGTTCAGCCGCTCGTCCACCACCCTGGTGGTGATGGTGGGGTTCCCCCCGAAGATGCGCCTGAGAGTGTCGGTGCCCGCGGTTAGTTGGGCTGCCACCTCCCCTACGAGGCCGGACTCGAGCATTGCCGTGAGGTTGGTGGGGACGTAGGGGCCAGCCACGAGCTGGCGCAGCCGCAGAGCCCGGACGAAGCTGTCAAGGGTGGCCCGGTCCTGTTCTCTCGGGCTCACTCTGAGCGCCTCCGCCGACTCCGGAGTAACGGCCAGGGTCAATCCCACGTCGGGGTGGCTGTCGAGGCTTTGGGCGAGGCCGGCGAGCTCCTCGGCGCGCTCGTCGTCGATGGCGACGCGGCCGTCCGGCTGTACGGCGGGCGGCGCGTGCAGAGGCACGATGGTGGCGACCGCCAGCGGCCGGCCAACGGTGGGCGCAACGGCGTTGACCACGAAGGTGACGAAACTGTCGACGACCGCGCCGCCGGGGCGCCGGCGCAACTCGATGCGGAGCGGGTACACGCCTTCACTGCTGATCGCCGGGATGAAGCTGAATGTCCTGTCCCCGTCGTCGCCGAGGGGGAGGTCGACCAGCGGCACCGGTGGCAGCTCCTCGAGCGGCCGCCGCGCCAGCCGACCCTGGACCGCCTGGGCGAACTCGGTGCGGCTGCCCACGGCCCGGTAGAGGCGGGCCGCTACGACCAGCTCTTCGGGCCGCCCGGTCTGCACCGCCAGTGCCGCGGTGAAGGGCTCGCCGGGCGCCCACCAGGTGGTCTGGGAGCTCAGGGTCAACAGCCGGGCCGGTGTATCGGCTGGCTGGGCTGCCACGGGAACCGTGACCACCAGCGCGACCAGCGTGAACGTGACCACCAGCGCTGCGGTCACGGACCTGAGCCGGTGCTCAGTCATCGAGGTCGCGCGCGAGCACCGACAACCCGGACGGCTCGCGTTGGAATCCCACCCGCTCGTAGAGCGCGAGGGCGCCGTCGTTGGCGAGCTGGGTGTTCACGGTGGCCCGTTCCGCTCGCCAGCGGCGAAGCCACCGGAGGGCGTCGACGACGAGCAAGAGACCCACGCCCTGACGCTGCCAGGCAGGGTGAACCGCGAGCCGCTGCAGATAGCCTCGCCGACCGGAACGACCGGTGATGGCATAACCGGTGACCTGGTCGTCGCCGCTGCCGGTGGCGATGCGGAAACGCGTGTGCGGGGTGGCAGCAAGAGCTTCCTGTAGAGCCGACTCGTCGAGTTGCCAGAACGCATCGAAGGCCAGGTGGTCGAGCTCGAGGACCCCGAGGCGGTCGCGCCGCCCGCAGCGCCGTAGCAACACCCCTGGAGCCGGCGCCACCGGCAGGTGGTGAAGGTCGTGGGAGAGCAGGTGCAGGTGCTCGCTGACCTCGAAGCCAGCGGCCCGGAATGCCACTTGTTCGGGAGCGGACAACGCCCCGGTGACGACCCGCCGGTAGCCCTGTTCGGCCAGGCGCTGCAGAGACCGGGACACGAACGCCGCCGAAGGGAGAGCAGCCCCGGCCACGGGACTCAGGTACGCGGTGTCGTCCCCTCCTCGCCATGGGCCGACGCGCAGACGCTCGTTCCCCCACTCCATCACCGTCGTCGTGCTGGTCATGCTCACGTCGGGATGCGAGGTTAGGCGGCGACACGGTGGACAGGTGGTCGTCCGGATGGGGCGGTGAGGGCTGATCCTGCCCTCACGGGCCCTCAGCGGCCCCGGTGCTCAATCCGCCGTCCCAATCACCCGATGGTTGTTGCATGTTGGACCTGAGCGAACTGCTCCGCTACACCGTGGAGCAACGCGGGTCG
>JAHWJQ010000229.1 GCA_019348305.1 Actinomycetota bacterium | reverse complement strand
TCTCGGTCTCCATGGCCGGCTGGCGGGTCGGGTTCCTCGTCGGCAACGCCAGGATCGTGGGTGCGCTCACCAAGCTCAAGAGCTACCTCGACTACGGCACCTTCCAGCCCATCCAGATCGCTGCCACCGTGACCATGAACGAGGCCCAGGACTACCCCAAGTTCGTGAACGAGATCTACCAGTCGCGGCGCGACGCCCTCTGTGAGGGGCTGAGCCGGATCGGCTGGGAGATCGAGCGCCCCCGGGGCACGATGTTCGTCTGGGCCGAGATCCCCGGGCCGTACCGTGAGATGGGGAGCCTCGAGTTCTCGTCGTTCCTGGTGCGCGAGGCCCGGGTGGCCACGTCGCCCGGGGTGGGCTTCGGGCCGGGCGGCGACGGCCACGTGCGCTTCGCCCTGATCGAGAACGAGCAGCGCACGTCGCAGGCGATCCGCAACCTGCGCCGGGCCCTCACGAAGCTCTGACGCCCTCCCGGTCCAGCCCGCCCCCGAGCAGCCCGTCGCGGCAGAACTGGACGGCGGCGTCGGCCACCGCGGAGGCCGGCTCGTCCCGCTCGAACACGAAGACCTGGGCCAGGTGGTGGGTGACGCCGAGGATGGCGTGGGAGACGACGATGGGGTCGGTGTCGGGGATGCGGCCGGTCAAGATCCCGTCCCTGACGTGGTGGACGACGTCGGCCACCGCCACCTCCTGGCCCCGGCGCAGCGCCGGGGCGAAGCGCTCCTCGCTGGCCGCGAACTGGAACAGCCCGATGAGGTGGCGGTACTCGGCCAGCCACTCGATCGAGCCTCGGATGCCCCGCTCGATGCGCTGCACGGGGTCCTGGGCGTCGGCGATGGCCTGCTGTTGGCGCCGCCGCAGGTCGAGCTGGGCCTCGGCCAAGATCTCCAAGAAGAGCTCCTCCTTGGAGGAGAAGTACCAGTAGAAGACGCCCTTGCCCACGCCCATCCCCTGCACGATGTCGCTGACTGAGGTCGGGTGGTAGCCGTTGCCGGCGAAGCGGCGGGCGGCGAAGTCCATGAGCTGGCGCCGCCGTTCCTTGCCCCGCTGGGTCAGCCTGCGGTCCACGCCGGCAAAATAGACCGGATGGTCAAGAAACCACAACGACCGGGACAACCGCCGCGGGCCTAACCTCTTGGCGGCATGGCCTATTGGATCCTCAAGTACCTGGCTGCGCTGCCGTTGCGGTTCTTCTTCCGGATCCGGGTGGAGGGGCTCGAGCACGTTCCCAGCCGCGGAGGAGCCATCCTGGCCGGGAACCACCTCGCCGTTTTCGACTCGTTCTTCGTCCCGCTCGTCGTGCGCCGGCGGATCACCTTCGTCGCCAAGGCGGAGTACTTCGAGAGCCGCAAGACCGCCTGGTTCTTCCGGGCTGTGGGCCAGATCCCGATCAAGCGCACCGGCGGCTCTGCCAGCCAGCGGGCGCTGGAGGCGGCCAAGGAGGTGCTCGAGTCGGGCCAGCTGTTCGGCATCTACCCCGAAGGCACCCGCTCGCCGGACGGACGGCTCTACAAGGGCCACACCGGCGTCGCCCGCCTGGCCCTCGAGTGCAAGGTGCCGGTCCTGGCCGTCGCCTGCATCGGCACCCGTGAAGCACAGCCCATCGGCCGCACGATCCCCCGGCTGTTCATGCCCATCACCATCCGGATGTCCCGCCCGCTCGACTTCAGCCGCTACTACGGGTGTGAGGACGATCCGTTGGTCCTTCGCAAGATCACCGACGAGATCATGTTCGAGCTGCGAGAGCTGAGCGGGCAGGACTACGTGAACGCCTACGCCACCCGCAAGACGGGCGGGAGCGAGGCCCCGCCGACCCGGGTGGCAACCCTGCCGGCCGAGCTCCCCTCACCGCTCGACCGCACGGCGGCGATGGCGGCCAGCTGAGGCCGCTGCTCTCCTCTCATCAACTGCCCATCTCATCAAGTAGTTGCCATCCGGAAACCTTGCGTTCACAGGTGGTCGCTACCGTCCGGTGCCGTGGTCACCTACGTGCTGCGGGTGTGGATCCCCGACCGTCCCGGTGCGCTGGGCGCCGTCGCCAGCCGCATCGGAGCGGTGAGGGGCGATCTGGTCGGGATCGACATCCTCGAGCGGGGCGCGGGCATGGCCATCGACGAGCTGGTCGTCGACCTTCCCGACAACGAGGGGCTGGTGCCCCTGTTGGTGCACGAGGTGGCAGAGGTGGACGGGGTGGCAGTCGAGGAGGTCCGGGAGGTGGCCGGTGGCAACCTCGCCGACCCGAGGCTGGCCGCACTGGAGACGGCTGCCCTCCTGGTCGCTCAGCAGAGCCGCCAGGACCTGGTCGCCGCCCTGGTGGCCCATGCCGCCTCTGACTTCGAGGCCAGCTGGGCGACGGTGGCCGGTGGTGAGCAATGGGGCATCCATGCCGAGGTGGGGGAGTGCCCGCCGGCGGCGTGGATCTCTGCGTTCGTGGCCGGCAGCCGCAGCGTGAGCGACCACCCATGCGGGGGCGCCGCCACCGGGCCCCACGACATTGCCTGGGCCGCCCTCCGACGGGCGGGGCTGGACCTGGTGCTGGGCCGGCCCGGCCGCCCGGTGCGCCAGCGCGAACGTCAGCAGCTGGCCGCGCTGGCCCGCATCGCCGACCTCCGCTGGGGGGAGTTGACGCAGACCGCGGGCTTGCGGGTCCATCCCGGCGCCGGCTGAGTCTCCCCGCACCAGACGGTTCTGGGGATGTCCACGCACCTCTACGGTGCGCGAACCTCCCCAGAACCCGCTGGGGGGGCGGCCCAAAGGCGGGCCCGTTCGACCGCCCGCCGCCACCCGACGTACCGCCCGTTGGCCGCCGCCGGCGACACCTTGGGCCCGAACTCGGCGTCGAGGGCCCAGTAGCCGCCGAGCTCGTCGAGCGAGCCCCACACTCCCTCGGCCAACCCGGCGAGGAAGGCGGCGCCCATCGCTGTGGTCTCGGCCACGCGGGGCCGCGAGACCGGCACCTGCAGCTGGTCGGCCTGGATCTGCAGGAGCAGGTCCATGACGCAGGCACCGCCGTCGACCCGCAAGGCCTCCACCCGCCGTCCGGCGGCCCGGCTCATGGCATCCACGACGTCGCGGGTCTGGTAGGCCATCGCCTCCACCACCGCCCGTGCCAGGTGTGCCCGGCCGGCGCCGCGGGTGAGACCTACGACGGTGCCTCGGGCGTAGGGGTCCCACCAGGGGCTGCCGAGGCCGGTGAAGGCGGGCACCAGGTAGACGCCCTGGTTGTCGGGAACGGAGGCGGCCAGCGGTCCCACCTCGGCTGCCTCGCCGATGATGCCGAGGCCGTCGCGCAGCCACTGGATGGCTGCCCCAGTGGCGAAGATGGCCCCTTCGAGGGCGTAGGCGGTGGTGCCGTCGGCCAGGACCCATCCCACCGTCGTCAGCAGGCCCTCCTCCGGCTCGGGGCAGCGGGGGCCCACGTTCATGAGGACGAAGCTGCCCGTGCCGTAGGTGTTCTTGGTCATGCCCGGTGTGAAGCAGGCCTGTCCGAACAGCGCGGCCTGCTGGTCGCCGGCGATGCCACTGACCGGAATGCCGCTGGGGAGGCCGGCGCCGGCGACCGTCGTGCCGAACCGCCCGCTCGAGGGCCGCACCTCGGGGAGGCAGGCGGGCGGCACGCCGAAGAGGTCACACAACTGCTCGGACCACTCCAGCGTGGTGATGTCGAACAGGAGGGTCCGGCTGGCGTTTGAGGGGTCGGTGGCGTGGACGGCGCCGCCGGTCAGGTTCCACAGCAACCAACTGTCAACGGTCCC
>JAHWJQ010000228.1 GCA_019348305.1 Actinomycetota bacterium | reverse complement strand
AGCCCGCGCTGGCCGTCCGCGCCGCGGTGGCCAAGAGCGACGTCGCGCTCGAGGACCTCAAGGCGATCGAGGTCAACGAGGCGTTCGCCGCCGTCGGCCTGGCGTCGCAGAAGGAGCTCGGCCTCGAACGACGTCTTCAACCCCAACGGCGGCGCCATCTCGCTCGGCCACCCCATCGGCGCGTCCGGCGCCCGGCTCGCGCTGACGGTCATCCACGAGCTCAAGCGGCGCGGCGGCGGCGCCGGCGTGCCCGCCCGACCGCCAGCCATGCGGCGGCACCGAACAACCCGCCCGCCGCCACCACCAGCCCGGCCGCCCGCGGCAGCCACCCCGGCACGTGGGGGAGCCGCTCGCGGACGAAGGCGACCATGCCGGCGCCGGCGGCCGACGAGAAGTGCTCGCCGGCGAGGGGTACCGAGGCGGTGGGGTCGAAGGCCTGCCAGCCGACCTCCGGGAACCACACCTCGGCCCAGGCGTGGGCGTCGCTGCCCCGCACCTCCCACAGGCCGGTGAAGGGGTTGCGCTCCCCCGGCGTGTAACCCACCGCCACGCGGGCGGGGACCCCCAGCGAGCGCAGCATCACCACCAACGCCGACGCGATCTGCTCGCAGAAACCCTTGCGGTCGACGAACAGGTACTGCTCGACGGCATCTGCGTCGGGCGGCAGCCTCGGGATGTCGAGGGTGTAGGTCGTGTTCTGACCCATCCAGGCCTCGAGGGCCCGCACCTTGTCGTAGGTGGTGGGCGCGCCGGCGGTCACGGTCGCCGCCAGCTCGCGCACCCGCTCCGGAACCGGGGGCAGCTGGGTATAGCGCTCCTGCAGCGCCGGGCTGAGCCGCACCGGCAGACTGCCGGCCGACCTCAGGATGTCCTCGGTCGCCGGTACCCGCCGGCTCACCACCGTGTACACCGTCCCTTCCTGCAGCTGCACCCCGGTCCGGACCGTGCCGTCGGACAGCTCGAACAGGGTGCGGTCGCTGAAGTACACCTCGGCCGGGGCGTACGCGGCGAAGATCAGGTTGGGGCCGCCGGCCTCCACGAACACGGTCTGTACAAACGGGTCGCCGGCATCGAGGATCCCCATCTGGCGGTCCTCCGGCGCCCCCCGCAGCTCGATGGGGCCGAATCCCTGCACCGGCTCCGCCCGCTGGTCGGTCTGGGACCACGACCGGCCGTCCCAGCGGTCGAAGGACTGCCCCCGCCAGAAGTCCGGACGGTTGGCCTTGACCCGCATCACCAGGGTCTCATCGGGCCGCCCCCGGACGCCGGTGTCGAGGGAGTCCGAGAACCCGAAGTACCCGGTGCGCCCGACCATGGAGCCCGTGGACGACGTGCGGCCGTCGGGCGAGGCGGGGTCGCCGGCACCGAGGCTGGGGTTGGCCAGCCCGCCCAGCTCGGGGACCGGCAGCCTCGCCGGAAGGTGGGCCGGGAAGGCGACGGCTTTGCCGGCTCCTGCCGCGGGGGCCACGAGGAAGATGGCGCCGGCCACCACCGGCACCGCCACCATGACGCCCAGTGCGGAACCAACGCCACCTCGTCGCCGGCGCGCGCCCACTGCGCCGCCGCCGGCCGCCTCGATCCCCGCGAGCCCTGGCAGCGAGCGGATCTCGGAGCGGTGAGCAAGCACCAGCGCGGCCAGCGAGGCCAGAGCCCACACGATGAGGTTGGGCCCGAGCGACGACGACACCGACAGCACCCCGGCCACGGCCATGAGCACCAGGCTCGACAGCAACGAGAACAGAAGGTCGCGCCGTGCCGGAACGTCGAGGGAATGGAAGAACTGCACCCACAAGAACAGCTCGGCCAAGGGAAGCTGGACCTCGTTGATGGCGCCGGCCGACATGCCCGACAGGGTGCTCAAGAAGCTGGCGAAGGCCACGAGCACCCCGAGGGCCAGCAGCGCCTTGAGCAGGTAGCCGTCGCGGCGCCGGGCCCAGTGGGAGTAGCCGAAGCCCGCCGCGATGCCGACCGTCGCCGCCAGCCGCAGCGACAGGCCGCCGATGCCTTGGGCGAGGGTCGCCAGGCTGGCGGCGAGGACGGCAACGAGGACACAGGCCCGCAGCGCCACCGACTCCTCCGGCGGGTGCTTGGCATTGGCCCGCTTGACCACTGCCGCGAGGCTCATCGGGCGCCGCCCGCCCCGCCCCCACCGGTGGCGCTGACCACAACCGGTGCCGTCCCCGGGGCCGGCGCCGGCAGCAGACCGGGCACCGCCCGGGCCAGCCGGCGGCCCACCTCGGCCGGTGACGTCACCGCTGCACTACGGGGGCCACTTACCTCCGCGGTCAACAGGGTCACGGCGATGCCCGACCGCAGCGCCGCGGTGGCCACCCCAGCAGCCCGGGAAGCCGCCTCCTCCACTGCTTCGGCTCCCCCGCCGCACAGGTCCACGGCCACCACCAGCGACGGCACCTTCGACGATTCCAGCTCCTTGACCATCAACTCCCCGGCCCGGGCCGTTGCCGCCCAGTGGACGAGCTTGATCGGGTCGCCGGCTACGTACTCCCGGGTCGTCTTGACGGCGTCGGCCGTCGTCGCCGGGGGGCCCGCCGGAGCCGCAGCGTCGGAAGACCTGCTGGCGGATGGGGGCACCGGGGCGTCGAGCGGGCGGGGGCCCACCTCCATCGGCCGCCCCAGCGGCACCTTCACCCGCCGCCTCCACCACACGAGGCCCAGAGGTGCAGCCGAGCGCAGCTCAACCGTCACCTCGCCCACCACTCCCCGCCGGCCGGGCGTGGCCGCCAACCGGCCCCGGCAGGGAACCATCACCCCCGTCCACGGGGCGTCGAGCCCCAGCGGTCGCAGCTTGAGTGGCCTCGGCCGGCCGGCGACCTCCACGGTCAGCTCCACCGGCCGGCCCACGGTCGCGTCGCGAGGGGCCTCCACCGCCACGGTCACCCGGGCCAGGCCCACCGCGGGCAGCACGGCGGCCAGGACCACCACCCCGGCCAAGCCGGCGAGGATCACGATGAGCCAGCCCGAGCCCGTGGTGCGGGCGATCCCGAACAGCCCCAAGGCCACAGCCAGGAGGGCCAGCGTCGGCCGCGTGGCGCCAGCCGGCGCCGCTCGACCCCCCACCGTCAGCCCCGGGGGACGGCGACGGACTCCACCAGGCGCCGAACGATTGCCGACGCCGCAGGCAGATCGGAGCCGCCGGCCAGGAGCAGGCGGTGGGCCAGCGACGGCACCGCCACGGCCTGCACGTCGTCAGGTGCGACGAAGTGGCGGCCGGCGAGGACGGCATGGGCCTTGGCCGCGTGCAGCAGGCTGAGGCTGGCCCTCGCGCTTGCCCCCAGCACCACGTCGGGGTGGGAGCGGGTGGCGGCACACAGGTCGATCACGTAGTCGGCCACCGCCGGCGCGCAGTGGACGGTCCGCACGGCAGCGATGGCGGTGGCCAGGTCGTCGGGGCCGCACAGCGGCCGCAGCGAGTCGAGAGAGCCGGAACCGCCGGCGCCGAGGAGGAGTTCGCGCTCGGCGCTGCGGTGGGGGTGGCCCAGCTCGACCACCAGGCCAAAGCGGTCCCGTTGACCCTCGACGAGGGGGAAGGTGCCGGCATGCTCGACCGGGTTCTGGGTGGCCACCACGAAGAAGGGTTGCGGCAGGCGCCAGGTCGAGCCGTCGACCGTCACCTGGCTCTCCTCCATCGCCTCCAGGAGGGCGGACTGGGTGCGGGGCGTGGCCCGGTTGATCTCGTCCACCAGGACCACGTTGGCGAACAGCGGCCCGGGCCGGAACTCCCACTCCTCGCTGTC
>JAHWJQ010000227.1 GCA_019348305.1 Actinomycetota bacterium | reverse complement strand
CCTGAGACAACTGTCGGCACAGGCATCATCGGCGCCGCGGGCAACCCGGCAACACCGGCCCCAAGTGGTCACTCACTCAGCCCCTACGTCAGTTGACGCCGTCGGCAGTTCCTCGAAGTGGTCGTCGTCAATCTGTTCCATATCCCGCAGGCCTCGCAATGTCTCCTGCGCCTCCTGCTCGTCGATCTTCGACATGGCGAAACCCACGTGGACCAGGACCCAGTCCCCTACGGCGACACCGCCCTCGTCCCCGGCCACGAGGCCGATGTTGACCTCACGCCGTACGCCGTCGATGTCGACGACCGCTTTGTGCTGCTCGACACCTGCGAGATCGACGATTTGGCCGGGGATGCCGAGGCACATGGGGTGGTCCTCCGAAAGAATGCGTTGGTAGATGCAGGGTACACCTAGTACCTGAACTATCCGGAGCGGTGACCCGTCGGCGGCCCGGCGGGAACGGTGTTCAGCCCGTGAGGGAGACCAGCCGCTCGGCGAGCGCCGCAACCGACGCCACCGCCGCACCTTCAGGGCTGTGGTCGATGAGCGCTTTGGCGGCCCGGTCGGCTTCGAGGATGTCGTCGCTCCAGGGCACCTTGGCGTCGAGCGGGACGTCGTGGCGGCCGCAGAACTCGGCAATGGCCTCGACGTCGGCCGGCGAGCGCACCTTGTTGGCCACTGCGGCGACCCGCCGGATCGGCAGCTCGGAAGCCAACGCCGCCATGCGGCGCATCGTCTCCAGCGAGCGGTAGTAGGGCTCGGTCACGAGCAGGAGCGCGTCGACGTGGCGGGTGGTGCCCCGGCTGAAGTGCTCTGGCGACGCCTCCAAGTCGAGGATGGTGATCATCGGCTCGTCGGCGTTGCCGGCGTCGGCCAGGATCCCGCTCACGGTGGCATGGGCCGAGCACAGACAGCCCTCGTCGGCGTGGGCCGGCACCGCCATGAGCAGCACCGAGACCCCGTCCGGCGCCACGATCCCGTGACGTTCGACGACGGTGGAGACCGAGTCGTTGAGCGCGGCCCCGTTCAGGCGCCGGGACACCAGCCCGAGCGGCAGCGGACGCAGCGACGCCGCCACCTCACGGTCGCAACCAAGGGCGTAGGCGACGTTGGGGTTGCTGTCACCGTCGATGACCAGGACCCGGTGGCCCTGGCGGGCGAGCAGGCGGGCGAGGGTGGCCGAGATGGTGGTCTTGCCCGCCCCGCCCTTTCCGGCGACGGCGATGCGCAGCGATGTGTCGCTCACAGGGGCGCGCCTTCCTCGACCTTGACGTCGAGGTCTGCGCCGGCATCGGCAGCTGCCAGCGCGGTCCGCGCGGCGATGCCGTCGTAGCGCTGCAGGTAGGCCGAGAGGTAGCGGTGGCTCTCCCGCAGCGCTCCCGCCCATGCGTGCAGCCATTCGAAGCCGTCGGAGGTGAGTCGATACGTGCGCCGCGCCGGTCCAGCCGAGGAGTGCTCCCACTCCGAAGCCACGAGGCCCTCGGACTCCATGACCCGCAGGGCCCGGTAGAGCCCCCCAGGATCGACGCTGTGGAGGCCGAGGCCGGCGATCTGGTCGAGCAGGTCGTAGCCGTGGGCCGGCGTCTCGCCGATCAGCAACAACAGGCTGGCCCGAAGGTAGTTACGGGGAAGCCCGCCCTGGGGCTCCTCCTGGTGCTTGGCTGCCATGTCAGCCGTGGTCTCCGTGGCCGTCGTGGTCGTCGTGGTCGTGCCCGGCCCGGGCGTCGGCGCAGGCGGAGGCCTCCTCTGGTGAGCTGTGGCACCAGCAGTCGGCGCTGCACTCCCCGTGGGTGGGCCGGGTCAGCTCCGAAAAGGAGGTGACGAACTCCAGCGCCCCCTCCTTTAGCCCTGCTTCCGACAGCGCATAGCGGTCGCCCGCCCGCTCGACGTAGCCTTCGTCCACCAGAATGTCGAGGTACTGGACGCCGATGTCGGAATCGACACCGAGGAACCGCTCGAGCAACGTCGGGTCGACCTGATCGCCGAAACCCTCGCCACGCAGCCAGTACATCACCTGCAGGATCTCGCTTCGCCAGTAGAGTGCTCGGAGAGCCTCCGACTTGGGCTGGTGCATCGTTTCGGACACCGCCCCCCCTTTCGTTCTCGGCTCGGAGCCGCGCTGGCAAATTCGCCAGATAGATGTAGGCTACACCTAGCGCAAGCGAGAGCGAGGGGGCGTCAGAGTATGGCGAACGAGGAATCTGCCGGTCGACGGCGTTCACGGCGGAGCCGGGGAGACGGAGTCGGAGCCGGAGATCAGTCGATGAAGCCGGTGATGACCGAGGGCGGCATCATGCCGGGCGGTTCCGAGATGGGGACCTACAAGCCCGAGGTGGCACTGGGGGTGCACGAGCTGATCGACGGGTACGACCCGGCCGATCCGTTCGCGCCCATCGGCGTCCGGAGCCGGCTGGTGCAGCCGAGTGACGACACGCTGCGGTTCGGCCCGCTGGAGAAGATCTACCTGATCTGGATGGTCGGTGGATCCTGCGACGGCTGCACCGTGGCCGTCACCGGCGGAACCCACCCCAGGGTGGAGCACCTCCTCCAGGGCATCATCCCCGGCATGCCGCGGGTTGAGCTCATCCACACTGTTGTGTCGACCGAGTCCGGGCCCGAATGGGTGCACAACCTGTTCATGGCCGAGCGCGGCGAGCTCGACGCTCCCTACGTCATCACGTGGGAGGGCTCGATCATGGACGAGTCCATCGCCGGCGACGGCTACTGGATGGGCCTGGGCGACGACCCGGTGACCGGCCGCCAGATCACGAGCCTCGAGTGGCTCGACCGGCTGGCTCCCGGTGCCGCGGCCGTGATCGCCATCGGCACGTGCGCCACCTGGGGCGGCATCCCCGCCTCCAAGGGCAACGTCACCAACGCCATGGGAATGATGGACTACCTCGGCAAGGACTACCGCTCCGCCTTCGGCGTGCCGGTGGTCAACATCCCGGGTTGCGCGCCGATCGGGGACAACTACCTGGAGACGGCTGCCGCTGTCGTCCTGTTCCTCAACGGCCTGGCCCCGCTTCCCGAGTTCGACGAACTCGGCCGCCCGGCTTGGCTGTTCGGCGAGACGGTGCACCGGCACTGCCCGCGGGCTGGCTACTACGAAGAGGGCGTGTTCGCCGAGGAGTACGGCGACAAGGAGTGCCTGGTCGAGCTGGGTTGCTGGGGGCCGGTGGTCAACTGCAACATCGCCGAGCGGGGCCAGGTCGACGGCCACGGTGGGTGCATGCAGATGGGCGGCATCTGCATCGGCTGCACCATGCCGGGCTTCCCCGACAAGTTCGCTCCGATCTATGCCAAGTCCCCTGGGTCGCTCCTTTCGAGCAACACCTCCAAGGTGACGGGTGGCTTCATCCGCCGCATGCGCGGCCTGACCATGGTTGACAAGAACATGACGCCTCGATGGGAGAAGGACGCGCCGAGCGGCTGGGCCCGCTCGCGTACCGGTCCCCGAGGCGCTCTGAAGACATTCCACAAGTTCTACAGCGCCTACCAGCACGCCAAGGGCTGAGAGAAAACGGGGGTACGACGTGTGCTTCAAGAATCTTCCCATTGAGTTCGACGACAGCGGCAAGGCGCGCCTGAAGGAAGGGGTCAGCGACCCGTTCGGCTTCGTCGACAAGCCGGCCGAGAGCTATGTCCGCCGCCAGGACGGTCCCGGCGCCATGGTGTCGGCGCCGCCCAAGCTGCGCGACTGGAGCATCGACCCGGTGACCCGGGTGGCCGGCGCCCTCGCCGTCCACACCACTCTCGAC